>JBBQBU010000001.1:0-45277 GCA_038318015.1 Chloroflexota bacterium
ATCACCAGGCCCGCTTTGACATCCGCCGACACGAACATCCGAAAGCTGATGATTGATGCCTGACTACGACATCGTCGTCGTTGGCGGCGGCATGGCCGCGCTGACGGCGGGCCTGTTTGCGGCGCGCGCCGGACGCTCGACCCTGGTGCTTGAGCCGGCGATGCCGGGCGGCCACCTGACCACCATCCAGAAGATCGAGGACTTCCCCGGCTTCCCAGATGGCGTCTCCGGCTACGAACTGGGGCCGAACGCGCAGATGCAGGCCATGAACAACGGGGCCGACTTCGCGATGGCCGAAGTTGAGGCGCTGACGGAGCACGATGGTGGCTGGCTGGTCCAGACCACTGACGGCGAGCATCAGGCGCGGGCCGTCATCGTGGCAGCCGGGTCGCGGGCGCGGTCGCTGGGCGTGCCCGGCGAGGACCGTTTTCAGGGACTCGGCATCAGCCACTGTGCCTCGTGTGACGGCCCGCTGCACCGCGAAAATACCGTGGGCGTGGTCGGCGGTGGCGACTCCGCAATCTCCGAAGCGCTCACCCTGGCCGAGTATGTCGCGAAGGTCGTCGTCTTCCACCGTGACGACACCTTCACCGCGCAGACCACCTACCTGGAGCGGGCGCGCGAGCACCGCAAGATTGAGCTTCGCACCGGTGTCATCGTCGAAGAGATCACCGGGGATAGCGTGATCTCCGGGGTGCAGGTGCGGAACGCATCGTCCGGCGCAGTCGAACAGGTCGAACTGTCGTGCCTGTTCATCTACGTTGGCATCGAGCCGAATACTGGCTTCCTGGGCGGTCTGGTGCCGCTCAACGCATCGGGTCACATCAGTACTGACATCTGGATGCGGACCAGCCGGCCCGGCCTCCTGGCCGCCGGCGACATCCGCGCAGACTCAGCGGCCCAGGCCATCACAGCGGCCGGCGACGGCGCGACCGCTGCCATCGCCGCGCATCGGTTCTTGACAGACGGTTCTTGGGAGGGCGCCAGCTAGCCCGCACGTACGCATTGAAGCGCCGAATATCGCCCGGCCACTGACGGCTGGGCGTCGCGTGGAAACTTGGGAGGGAACATGGATCGTTTCCTGGACGGCTCGCGAATTGGGCGTCGACGCCTGATTGCCATCCTCAGCGGCAGCGCCGGCATGGCCTTACTCGCAGCCTGCGCGCGGCGCGACACGCCCGCGCCGGCTCAGTCGGCACCGGCGCAGCCCACGGCGGCGGCAGCCAAGCCGGCCGAGGCCGCGAAGCCTGCCGAAGCAGCCAAGCCGGCCGCCGCGGCTCAGGCTGCCGCGCCCGCGAAGCCCGCCGAAGCACCAAAGCCTGCGGCAGGCACGCCAAAGCGCGGCGGCACCATCGTTGCGGCAGCCCAGAACGACTGGTTGACGTTTGACACCGCCCTCAACTCCGCTTCAGAGCAGACCCATTTTCAGGTCTACGACCCGCTGTTCTTCTTCGAACGGAATGAGAGGAATTCGTGGGAGTACACGCCGGGCCTGGTCGAGAAGTGGGAGCTGAAGGAAAAGGAAGCGATCTTCAACCTGCGCAAGGGTGTCAAGTTCCACGATGGCAGCGACTGGAACGCCGAGGTGCTCGCCTGGAACATCGACCGTTGGATCAACGATCCCAAGTCGGTCGCCAAGGGACTGATGGGCGGCATTGACCCGAAGTCCCCGACGACCATCGTTGATCCGGCCACCATCAAGATTAACCTGACCGGGCCGACCCCAACGCTGCTGAGCCAGTTCAACGACCCGAACACCTACCCCATGTCGAAGGTGGCCTTCGAGAAGATGGGGCCAGAGGCAGCCGGCCAGAATCCCGTGGGCACCGGGCCATTCAAGTTCGTTGAGTGGAAGAAGAACGACCGCGTCATCATCGCCCGAAACGAAAACTACTGGATGAAGGACGCCGCTGGTCAGCAACTCCCCTATCTCGATGGGATCACCTACCGCCTCATCATCGACGACTCCGTGCGCCTCCTTGAACTGAAGGCCGGCAGCGTCGATTTCACCGACCTCATCCAGGGTAAGGACGTTGCCGACACGAAAGCCGATCCAAAGCTTCAGTACGTCGAGGCAGATTGGGTCGGCAACTGCTACCGCCTGATCTTCAACGCGCAGGGCGGCAAGTTCTACAACAATGTGAAGCTTCGTCAGGCTGCGCTGTACGCCATCAACCGCGAGGCATTGGCGAAGGCGCTTGGCGGCGGCATCGGCCAGGGGGAGAAGTACTTCCCGCGCCCGGGTGCCATCGGCTACGATGACACGTTGCCGTACTACTGGTACGACCCCGAGAAGGCGAAAGCGCTGGTCAAGGAAGCGGGCTTCCCAGACGGCATTGACGTCGAGTTGCTGGTGATCGCGCGGGCCATCGACAAGTTGCAGGCCGAAATGCTGAAGTCGATGTTCGATGCCGTCGGCATTCGGACGACGGTCGAGTCACTTGAACGAGTAGCTCTGAACCAGCGCCTTCTCACTGGAGGTGCGCCATTCGACCTGACCACCACACGTGGTGCAGGCAGCGCCGGCGACCCTGACCTTGAGTTCCGCAGCCATTTCTGGTCGAACGGTTCGTTCGCAAAGGCCCGCCTGAAGGATCCGGAGATCGACGAGGCGATTCTCGCCGCGTCCGGCACCTACGACATGGCGAAGCGGGTCGAAGGGTACAAGAATCTCCAGACGATCCTGTACGACAAGGCCGTCTACGGCTACATGTGGACGCAGAACTGGAACTGGGTCAACAACAAGCGGCTCCAGGGAGTGCCCCCGGGTATTGAACAGCTCTGGGACTTCCGGAAGGCCTACATCAACGGCTAGCGGTCATTGACCCGCGCGGCGGCCCCGTCGCTGCCGCACAGATTCGACTGATGGCATCGGTTGAGAAGCATCCCGCACGGATCCCCTCAGCCGATGCCGACAGGTCGCACTCCTGGCGATTCACGTCATTCTCGACGCTCCCACACCCATCGGAGGGGCTGGATGTCCCAATTCGTCGCGCGGCGCTTAATCTCGATGGTGCCGCTCTTGATCCTGATCAGCATGATTGCCTTCTCGCTGATTTTGCTGCTGCCGGGTGATCCGGCATTGGCAATCCTCGGTGAGGAGCGCGCGAACGCAAACAATAAGGCAGCCTACTACGCGCTGAGGCAGGAGCTGGGGCTCGATGACTCGATCCCCGTCCAATACTTCCGATGGGCCGCGCGCGCAGTACGCGGCGATTTCGGTGTGTCCATCCGAAACCAGACACCAATCATCGGGACGATTGGCACACACATCATTCCGACGATGCAGCTCGCCGTGATGGGAGCCATCATCTCGTTGCTGGTAGCGCTGCCGGCCGGGATCATCTCTGCCCTCCGGCCGAACTCGGTGGCAGACGCTGGGGCCACACTGGCAGCCCTCAGTGGCGTGGCCATCCCCAACTTCTTTCTGGGCATCCTGCTCATTTACGCCTTTGCCGTCTGGCTCCGCATCCTTCCGCCGTCCGGGTACATCGCCCCATGGGAGAATCTCGGCCAGAACCTACAATTGATGATCATGCCGGCGCTGACCGTCGGCACCGGCCTCGCAGCCATCCTCATGCGACAGGTCCGATCGGCGCTCATTGAGGTGCTCCAGCAGGAGTACATCATCACGGCCCGATCAAAAGGGCTGAGCGAGCGTGTGGTCGTGATCGGGCACGCGCTCAAGAACGCCGCGATTCCAGTTGTCACCATCATGGGGCAGCAGGTGGGCACCCTCATCGGCGGCGCGGTTGTGACGGAGACGATCTTCTCGATCCCTGGCATGGGCCGGTTGATCGTTGAGTCAATCTCCTTCCGTGACTTTCCGGTTGTCCAGGCGGGTGTCCTGGTGCTTTCGATATCCGTACTGGCCGCCAACCTGGCGACCGACATCGCCTACGGGTTTCTCGACCCAAGGATTCGGCACGACTGATGATTGCACGACCTACCGATGCTGACGGTCCCAATACGCGTGTGAATGCTGTTGCCGTGGCACCCCCGCGTCGCAACCTGATTGACTGGCGCAGGCTCTCGCCGCGCATCTGGATCGGTCTTGGCGTCGTCGGAGCGATGCTCTTCCTGGCGGCAACGGCGGACTTCTTGACGCCATACGACCCGAACTTCCAGGACTACAATCAGCTACTCCAGGCACCGAGTGCCGACCATCCATTTGGTACCGATCAGGTCGGCCGGGACGTGTACTCGCGCGTCATTTATGGAACGCGAATTTCGCTTCTCGTCGGCGTGATCGCCGTCGGCATTGGCATGACGGTTGGCGTCCTGATCGGTCTGACGGCCGGCATGTATCGCGGTTGGCCCGACGAGATCCTGATGCGCATCATGGATGCGATTCATTCCTTCCCGGCCCTGGTGCTCGCCCTGGCGATCACGGCGGCGCTCGGGGCCAACATCGTCAACATCATGATCGCTATTGGCATCGTCTACATGCCGTCTTACGCGCGCCTCGTGCGTGGGCAGGTGCTCTCCGTCCGCGAACGCGATTTCGTGGTGGCTGCGCAGATTCTTGGTGCCAGCGTGCCACGGCTGATGTTCCGACACATCTGGCCGAACGTGACCGCGCCGATCATCGTGCAGGCGTCGCTGAACGTCAGCACGGCGATCCTAACCGAAGCATCGTTGAGCTTCCTCGGCCTCGGCGTCCGTCCACCGACGCCAAGCTGGGGATCCAGCCTCCAGGCGGGCTACCAGTATTTGAGCACGGCCCCCTGGCTGTCGATCTATCCGGGCATCGCCATCTTCGTGGCGGTGCTGGCGTTCAACCTGTTCGGCGACGGCCTGCGCCAGTTGCTCGACCCACGGCTGCGGGGACGCGGACAGGCGTAGTGACGAGGCAACCCATCATCTGGGCGACAAAAACGGACAGTGCAGCCTGCGGCGAAGGTGACGGCAACCGCGTCACTCGCGCGGCATCGCTGTGCGTCCCGTTGCCGCCAGCACCTGACCGCACTCGCGCGATCGTCAGGCACACCGGTCGGTACTCACTTCTCCTTCATTCGGCCAGGAAGGGATGGATCGTGACACAGCCGCTCGTGCGTTGGACATGAGTGGCTGAGGCGCAGGTGCGGCCAACACAGGTCGTGCGTCACCAAGCACCTGCCATCCCTCGCCCTGGCATATCCGCCTGTTGATGCCGTGAAATGTATCGGGCACGGGTCCGTCGGTGTAGACGGAAACCTGTTCAGGAGCGCCCGATGTCACTGTCACGATGATCATTCATCTCGGCCGGCCTCGTGGGCATGGCCGCTGCCATCGACTACGACGAGGCCCGTTCGGAGGCGCATCGCGTTGGCCGTCCACAGCGCCGGCATCCTCGGCAAGCCGTACGCCGAATTGCTGGAGTCGGTCGATCAGCGCATCGTCGAGGTGGCGCGCGTGACCGGCGCCGGCGAGACGGTCCGGCCTCGTGGACCGGGCACCGGCGTTCTTCGGGCGGGCAAACGGCTAGGACGAGGTAGTCGGGCGGGGCCGCGATCGGTCGTCGGCGTCCGAAGCGGCCCCCTCGCTGGCCTGCGCTTCGGCGTCGGTCCACTCGCGGCCCCAGCCGGTCACGCGGTGCATCTCGTCGGCGGTGTGCTGGGTGAACTCGATCACCACGTGCTCGGGCGCGATGCCAACCTCGGCAGCGGCCAACGCCCGGAGCGCTTCAGCCAGGCGGGCGCGCTGCTCGGGAGGCCGCCCGCGCCGAATGTCGCACATCACGATCAGCCCGGGCACGAGTTCGCCATCCACGAGATGCCAGAGGTTCTCAGCGCCAAGCTCGCGGAAGCCCACGTTCACCATCGCAGGGGCCGTCTGCATGATCTCGGCATACTGGGTGATGGCCGCGAGTGCCACCTGGCGCTTCGTCGCCACGGTCAACTGGGCGGCCACGTCAAATTGCAGATACGGCATCCCACCCTCACTGGCGCAGGCGCAGGCGCACTTCGGTCGCTCCGTCAGGCCAGTGCGCCACATGCAACGATGCTACACCATCGGCCCGCCGGCGGCGTCTGTCGGAGCCTATCCGCACCTGGACGGCGGCGAGCGGGTATCCTCCTGAGAGGAGAGCGGTTCGGGGAGCCGTGCACGGGAGCGCGCACAGGTACGTAGAGACAACCTGACGCCCGCGCCTCACCGAGAGGCCTGCACCGCAAGGCCAGACCCTGCCGCGCATGTCACGACGACCCTGTCTGTACGTGCATGGGGTCCGTCGTGGACGTTGTCAGCGCGGTCATTCCTGGCGCGATCCTTGCAATAGCGAGGGCGTTCGGCCACCGCCTTTCTGTTCGGCTGCCGAACACCGGTGCATGCTGACTATGCACGGATGCACCGCCGACGATCCCGTGGAGCCATGCTTGCGAGACGAGAGTACCGACGCACCCTGCCTGGGCGCGCCGTGACCACACCTGCCATATCCCGCAGACTGCCAGTCGGAGCAGAAGCGCAGCCGGACGGTGGCGCGCACTTTCGCGTCTGGGCACCGAAGCGTACGCGCGTTCGTGCCGTGCTGGAAACGAGTGCCAGCGCGCCGGTATCGGTCGCGCTAGATGCCGAACCACACGGCTACTTCTCAGGCAGCGTGCCCGAGGCGCGCGTCGGCCAGCGGTACCGTTACCAGCTTGACGACGACACGACGCTCTACCCTGACCCGGTATCCCGGTTCCAGCCGGACGGCCCGCACGGTCCCTCTGAGATCGTGGATCCCGCTGCCTTTCGCTGGACTGACAGCGACTGGACCGGCGCGCCGCCCACCGGGCAGGTCATGTACGAATTGCATGTCGGTACCTTCACCCCCGAAGGCACCTGGGACGGGGCCATCCGCAGACTGCCCGACCTGGCGACGCTCGGCGTTACCTGCCTGGAGATCATGCCGGTGGCGGACTTCCCCGGCCGCTTCGGCTGGGGCTACGACGGTGTCAACCTGTTCGCACCGACGCGCCTGTACGGCCAGCCCGACGACTTCCGCCGGTTCGTAGACGTAGCGCACGCGCACGGCCTCGCCGTCATCCTCGACGTGGTTTACAACCACGTCGGGCCAGACGGCAACTACCTGGGGAGCTTCTCGGACGGCTACGTCACCGACCGGTACTTGAACGAGTGGGGCGAGGCGCTGAACTTCGACGGGCCAGACGCCGGGCCGTCACGCGAGTTCTTTATCGCCAACGCCGGCTACTGGATCGACGAGTACCACCTTGACGGCCTGCGCCTGGACGCCACCCAGCAGATCTTCGACAGTTCCGAGCCGCACATGCTGACCGAGATTGGCCTGAAGGTGCGCGAGATGGCGCGCGGTCGGGCCACCATCATCACCGCCGAGAATGAGCGCCAGCACACGCGCCTCGTGCGGCCCATTGAGCGCGGCGGCTACGGCCTGGACGCCCTCTGGAACGATGACTTCCACCACAGCGCAATGGTTGCCCTAACTGGTCGCAATGAAGCCTACTACACCGACTATCACGGGACGCCCCAGGAGTTCATCAGCGCCGTCAAGTACGGCTATCTGTACCAGGGTCAGCGGTACTCCTGGCAGAAGGCGCGGCGCGGCGCCCCCGCATTCGACCTGGAGCCGTCAGCCTTCGTCACGTTCATTCAGAACCATGACCAGGTTGCCAACACCGCGCGCGGCCAACGCGTCCACGCCCAGACCAGCCCTGGCCGCTTCCGAGCCATGACGGCGCTACTGCTCCTCGCACCCGGCACGCCGATGCTGTTTCAGGGGCAGGAGTTCGCGTCGTCCGCGCCGTTCTTTTACTTCTGCGACCACGTGCCGGAACTGGCCGAGCAGGTGCAAGCGGGTCGCAAGGAGTTCCTGACCCAGTTCCCAACCATCACCGAGTTTATGGAAGACGCGCCCGGCAGCGTCTCGCGGCTGGCCGACCCCGCTAGCCGTGACACCTTCGAACGGTGCAAACTGGACTGGTCGGAGCGCGAGCAGCACGCCGAAATCTATCAACTTCACCGTGACTTGCTCACGCTTCGGCGGGAGAACCCGGTGTTCGGGGCTGCGCAGCGCGGCAGTGTGGACGGCAGCACGCTCGGTGCGGAGGCGTTCGTGCTGCGGTTCTTCGCCCGTGACGACGGCACTGCGGGCGACCGCCTGCTGATCGTCAATCTCGGGCGTGACCTCAACCCTGAGATCGTCCCCGACCCGTTGCTGGCCCCACCTGACGGCTGCGCCTGGTCCGTCGAACTATCCACCGAGGCCGCGCGGTACGGCGGC
Source organism: Chloroflexota bacterium (assembly GCA_038318015.1). Taxonomy (GTDB): domain Bacteria; phylum Chloroflexota; class UBA6077; order UBA6077; family JACCZL01; genus JADZEM01. Next base: position 8,222 of record JBBQBU010000001.1, read on the forward strand.
AGCGGAACCGGCCCGGTCGAGCAGGACGACGGTTGGCGCATCCCCGGCCACGCCGCAGTAGTGCTGCGGCCGGTCCCCCGAGTTCCTGCCTCTGCAGCACCAGAGCTATCGTCGCCAGCATTTTGAACGATCGGAAACCTAGCCCATGATCTTGCAACTGCGTGGTGAATCCCGATGACAACGAGTGCTGAGCTTGTCCGGCGCATGACGTGGGCCGGTCCCAACGCCGCCGACCCCGAATCGCTGCTGCACCGCGAATGGCTCGTAACGAACGGTCTGGGCGGTTCGGCCTCGGGCACGGTGGCCGGCGTGATCACGCGCCAGCATCACGGCTTGCTGGTGGCGGCCCTGCCAGCACCGAACGGCCGCACGGTGATGTTGAGCCACCTGTACGAGCGGCTGCGCCTCCCGGACGGCACGTTGCTGGCGTTCGGCGGCGACGATCGAGAAGGCCATGCCATCGAAGTGCCTGCCGTGAATCACCTGGTGGAGCTGCGGCTTGAACAGGGGCTGCCGGTCTGGCGCTACGACGTGCAGGGCTACATTCTGGAGAAGCGGCTCGTACTGCCGCACCTTCAGAACACCGTACATGTCACCTACTCGCTGCTGTCCGCGCCTGGGCCGGCCCGCCTTGAACTTCGGCCTTCCGTCAACTTCCGGCCGCACGAGCACGCCGTTGACCGGCCGCTCGGCGCACCCTACACGCTCTCAGCGGTCGGGCAGCGCTACGAGATCACGGGTCCGACAGAGTTGCCGCCGCTGCGCCTGTTCACCTACGGCCAGGGCAGCGCGTTGACGCTGGACGGCGGCGTCGTCCGCACGGTGCGCTACCGCATCGAAGAGAGCCGAGGGTACACGTCGCGCGGGGAACTGTGGAGCCCGGGCTACTTCTCCGTTGACCTGATCCCCGACCAGTTCGTCGGGGTGTCCGATGGCCTTGACGACGAGCGAGCCAACCAACTGGACGACGACGACGACAGTGACGGCGATTTCCTGTCTCTCGGCGCAGTAAACGTGGCCGACGATGAGGCCACACGGATGATCGGCGCGCTCCACAGCCGACGTGCGCGTCTGCCCGACCTCGTGAGTCGACCAGGCCGGGCGTCGCACCTGGGGAACCGACGACCTCGCCTCTGGGAACCCGGCCCGCTGGCGACCACGCCGACGCTTGAGCATCAGGTGACGCTGGTCGCCTCCACCGAATCGTGGGAGACGATCATGGCGCTCCGACCAGACGAGTCGGAGCGCGCCGAGCATCTGCGCCGCGAGCGGCTGATGCGGGCGGCACCACGCAGTACGCAGGCCGGCCTCGCCGCCGAGTTGGTGCTGGCGGCCGACCAGTTCATCATCAAGCCGGCCGGGCGTGCCGAGGATATGGCCCGCGCCCACGCCTCAGGCGATGAGGTCCACACGGTTATCGCCGGCTATCCCTGGTTCACGGACTGGGGCCGCGACACGATGATTAGCCTGGAAGGGCTGACCCTGACCACTGGCCGCTGGGCCGAGGCTGGCCATATTCTGCGGATGTTCGCCCGCCACGTGCGGGACGGCCTGATCCCGAACATGTTCCCGGAAGGCGAGCGCGACGGCCTCTACCACACAGCCGACGCGACGCTCTGGTTCTTCCATGCCCTGCACCGCTACGTCGAGACAACTGGCGACCGCCGCACATTGAGCCTCTTGCTGCCGAAACTCCAGGACATCGTCGAACACCACCTGCGGGGCACGCGCTTTGGCATCGGGGTGGACGCCAGGGACGGCCTGCTGACGCAGGGTGCGGACGGCTACCAGTTGACCTGGATGGACGCGAAGGTCGATGACTGGGTGGTGACACCTCGGCGGGGCAAGGCCGTCGAGATTAACGCGCTCTGGTACAACGCGCTCCGCCTGCTGAGTGGCTGGCTCACGGAGGCCGGCGACACCGACGCCAGCGCCAGCATCGAGGCGCACGCCGACCGTGCACGAACGTCGTTCAATAGCCGCTTCTGGTACGAGGCTGGCGGACACCTGTACGACATTGTGGATGGGGAGGCTGGCGACGACGCGGCCTGCCGGCCGAATCAGGTCTTCGCGATCTCATTGGACCATCCGGTGCTGGATCAGTCGCGCTGGGCACCGGTGATGGACGTGGTCCGCAAGCGGCTGCTCACGCCGGTTGGGCTGCGGTCGCTGGCACCGGGGCATCCTGACTACAAGGCGCACTACGACGGCGACTTGCGCTCGCGGGACGCCGCATACCACCAGGGGACCGTCTGGGGCTGGCTGGCCGGGCCGTACGTTGACGCCTGGCTCAAGTCCTACCCCGACGATATCGCTGGCGCCCGGCAGGCATTGAGCGGCTTCGAGGCACACCTCGGGGAAGCGTGCCTGGGCACCATCAGCGAAATCTTCGATGCGGAGCCGCCATACACCCCGCGCGGCTGCGTGGCACAGGCCTGGAGCGTGGCCGAGGTGCTGCGCGCGCTCGTCCGCATCGCCTGACGCCGCCGGCCGCCCATGACCGCCGGGGCCGGGCGCCGCATCAGGCGGCAGCGCGGCCCCGCGCCGTCTGCCACAGGTTCCAGCCCAGGCACGCGATAGCGGCCAACCCGAGCATGCCAGATAGGCCCAACAGCCCCAGCGACACCCGCGACGACGGCAACAGCAGCGGGGCGACACGGAACAGGACGGCCGCATTCCCGAGCCAGAGGGTGGCCCAGGTCAACCGCACCGAGTACAGCTTCTGCCCCAAAAAGCCTGGCAGCATGCGCACAGACATCCCCAGGATCAGCAGCGTGACGAGGCCGGCACCGAGCGCGTGGCGTTCAGCGTCCTGCGGCGGCTGCCAGCCGACACCCCATCGCGCCAGCCCGTCGAGCACCAGCATCACCCCGGCTACGCCGAGCCAGCCGTACGCCGTGAAGATCAGCCAGGAAGACCCTCGCAGATCATGCAGCATCGTCAACTGCGTCTTGCCGGGCAGTTCGCGCTTGGTGCGCTGGAACGGCACGTCTAGGCTGATCATCAGCGCCAGGAAAGACAGCCCCAGGAGGACCGCGCCCAGCGCCGGCAGCATATCGAGCGGCGGGGCCAGTTCGAGGAGGAACGTCATGCGGAGGAGGAAGCCGGCCAGAAATGCCGCGAAGATGCCGTACAGCTCACGTGGCGGCGGCACGCGCAACTGGAGATAAAGCGGGAAGGTGCGCGCTGACACGGCAGCCGAGATCGACACCAGCATGCCGACGAGTCCAAACTGCACGATCAGCCAGTCCGCGCCGCCCGGCACGAGGCCGGTCGCCTGGGCGTCGGTGGCGAGGCTGACGGCATTCAACGTCAGCGCCAGCAGCAGCGACACCAGGAACGTGAGCGTGAACGGCAGCACGGCCACCAGCCCTGCGCGGTGGCGCAGGGCCGGGCCGTGGCGCGCCGTCGCGATCAACGCCCCGACGGCCAGTGCGACGCCGGCCAGCTCGGCCACGCCCGACAGCGCCAGCCCAACGCCCGCGACGTTTCGGCCGGTGCCGGGCGCAAGCAGCGCGACGGTCGGCTGGGTCAGCGCGCGCAGCGTCAGGCCGCCGCCGACGAGCCACGCCGAGATCCGGACGGCCGTTGGTGATGGCGGCGGGCAGCCACGCAAGCGCGGCAAGAAGTGGAGCGCCACCCCCAGGGCGAACATCCCGCCCCAGCCGAACAGTTGCACGTGGCCGTGCGCTTGCGCCGCCGCTACCCACCACAGACCAGATGCCTGACCGGCCGCCAGATGGAAGAACAGCGCCGTGCCCTGCCCAAGACCTGCCGTCAGCGACAGCCCGATCGCCCACCAGATGTACGGCAATGACGGCATCCGCTCATAGATGGAGCGGCGCGGCGCGGCGGCCACCGGTTCCCGTTCGCCGACGCCCTGTCGTGTACGCCGGGGCTGTTGTGTCATCTCCCATCCCCTCCCAGACGAGTGTGCCGGTCTGGCCAGCTTCCTCGCAGTCCCACATGCGCCTCGCCGCCAGCCGCCTGCACGCCCAGCCGCCAGCACTCCCAGCCGCCAGCCGCGCCGTGTCGTTGTCGGCCGGCGCGACATCGACAGGCCGCTGGCATGACCAGTATGCTCCTTCGCCATGGTTTCGTCCGAGCACGCCGCTGTGCGCAGCCTCGCACACGCCGTCTTCCGCCGCTGGTTCACGCTGCTGGCGGCGGCAACGGTTGTCTCGGCGTTGGCGACATGGTTCCTGTTCGTCTACGGCGCGCAGCCGCTCATCGAAGACTCTCACGGCTACTATGCCCTGGGCGTCACGATCTCGCAGGTTGGGGTGGCGGACTTTATTGCCGTAGCCCACGGGCGGCGCACTTACGGCTATCCGCTGGTCATCGCCGCCATCGTCGATGTCGTTGGCACCGACCCCGCCACCGTGCAGGCGTGGATCGCGGTCGTGCAGTGGATCGCCCACATTGCTGTCAGTGCGCTGTTCGCCTGGCGCATCAGTCAAGTGGTCGGCCTGGCACGGTATGGCCCGCTGGTCTACCTCGCCTGCGTCGGGCACCCGAGCGTCCTGGCAAACGTCGCGACGCTCCTCACTGATGCTCTTTCTGCAACCGCGTTGCTTGCCGTAGCTGCAATGGTTGTGCCGGTTGGCACTGGGACACCGGTCCGGTGGAGTCTGGCGCTGTCCGCGCTACTGGCTGCCACGGCGACCATCATTCGGCCCGCGAATCTGATCATCCTGCTGGCCCTGCCCGTCGCGTGGGGTGCGCGCGCGTGGCTCCTGCGGGATGTTCCAATTCGGGCGCTTGTGCTGGCCGTCGCCGTGGTTGGCCTCCCGTTCATCCCGCAGATGGTCGCCAACAGCCGAGCGTCCGGCATACCAAACCCGATCCTGACGAACGACCTGTATGGGCGCGTCACCACGAACACCATGACCCGACTGAAGTACGGCACACTTGCCATTGAGGGCACACCGCCCCGACTCCGGTACTTCAATCCATTCGTAGGGGACATCACGCAATCGTCAGCGGACACCTTGCGCGAAACACCTGCAATTTACGTGCTGACGCTGGTGCTCCACCTGTTCACGGTTCTAGACCAGGACTATCTCTTTACCTATATCACGGAACTGCACCCGCCGTATCGTCTACCTCTGGCATTCTTTCACCAGACGTTTCTCCTCGTTGCGGTCTGGGGATTTCTGGTCGGCCTCCGTGCCGCTGCAACGCGCCGCACGCGCTGTGCGCTCGGTGCGCTGGTGTTGCTCATGGCGGCGTACCTGGCGGTCTACCTGCCGACTTTGCCCGAGAATCGGTTCGGCATCCCCGTCTTTCTGATGGCGACTCCGGGCTTCGTCATTGGCGTCTACGACGTGGCCGCCAGGCTCCGCCCGCCCCGACCTCGAACAACGTGGTACCTGCTGATTGCCTGGCTGGTACTCCTCACCGGCGGCCTCAACTTGCATCAGTGGGTGCGCGATCAATCCCCGACGCTCCGCGGCGAGCCACCCACAGCCCAGTTCGCTCCCCCGACACCGGCCCTGCCCTCAGGCGGCGCGCGACCACACAGCAGAATTCTCAGCGATCATTCCGACGAGCCGTCGTCGGTGGGAAGCCCGGTCGTCGGTGCTGATACGCACGGCGCAACGTCACGCCCGGCAACCCTGGTATCTTCATGGTAGGTCGAACTGGCGAGCGGGCGGCGATCCGCTCGTAGTGGCAGCGCGGCAGATGCGGCTGCGCGCCTGAGTCGCAATCGCTCGGTGAGATGTACTCGCAGCGTCGTCGGCCGGCTGCCTGACCTGTCCCGATGGTCAGGGGTCGCCCCTGCCAAACGAGTCAGTATCGCGACTGTCAGTAGTCACGGCGCGGCGTCGCTACACAAGCGTGCACAACTTCTCAGAAGGCAACGGGGCGCGCCGGACCCCGCCGGCACTCGCATGAGAGCCTGACGAGCACGAAAGCCGCGCGGTACGTGCCACCCTCAGCATTGCACACATGTGGTGCGGTGTCACGCCGCACGCGCTGACCACCAATCCAGCCCGAAGGATAGGACCTGATGGATATCGGTACATGGATGGCGCTTGAAAGCGCGATGCAGGGCGACCAGCCGCACCGTGGCATCAACCGCGCCACGCTGCGCCGAATCGCAGAGTTCGCTCGGCCGCACCGCCGGGCACTCGTCGTCTTCCTGATCCTCAGCATCCTGTCGGCGGTGCTTTCGGTGGCGACGCCGGTGCTGGCGGGCCGCGTAGTGGACGCCATCGTCGGCGGCGGCAGCACGACAATGGTGGTCGGCATTGCCATCGTCATCGCAGTCATCGCGGTGGTTGAGGCGGGAGTCGGGCTGGCCGGCCGGTGGCAGTCGTCGCGCATCGGCGAGGGGCTGATTCTCGACCTGCGGACGGCGGTCTTCGCACACGTCCAGCGGATGCCGATTGCGTTCTTCACCCGCACCCGCACCGGCGCGCTGGTAAGCCGCCTCAACAACGATGTCATCGGTGCACAGCGCGCCTTTAGCTCGACGCTCGCCAGCGTCGTCAGCAACGTGATTGCGCTGGCCCTGACCCTGGCGGTGATGATCGGTCTGTCCTGGCAGGTGACGCTGCTGGCGCTGCTGCTGCTACCAGTCTTTGTGATCCCTGCCCGGCGCATGGGGAACAAGTTGGCTGGGCTGGAGCGCGAAGCCTCGACGCACAACGCCGCGATGCTCAGCCAGATGACCGAGCGGTTCTCGGCACCGGGCGCGACGCTGGTCAAGCTGTACGGCCGCCCGGACGACGAAATTGGCGAGTTCAGCCACCGCGCTGCCCGCGTTCGCGACATTGGCGTGCAGACGGCCATGTCCCAGTGGATCTTCATCACGGCGCTCACGCTGGTATCGGCGCTCGCCCTGGCGCTGGTCTACGGCCTCGGCGGCTACCTGGCCCTCACCGGACAACTGGACGCCGGCAGCGTCGTCACGCTGGCGCTGCTGCTGACCCGCCTGTACAGCCCGCTCACGGCCCTGGCGAGCGCGCGGGTGGACGTGATGGCGGCGCTGGTCAGCTTCGAGCGCGTCTTTGAGGTGCTGGACATCCAGCCGCTCATCACCGAGCGACCGAACGCCGGGCCGCTTCCGCCCGCGCCCGTCTCGGTGGAATTCGACAACGTGTTCTTCAGCTACCCGGCCGCCGACAAAGTATCGTTGGCGTCGCTGGAAGAGGTCGCGAGCCTGGACACGCGCGGCGGCGACGAGGTGCTACACGGCGTCTCGTTCAGGGCCGAGCCGGGCCAGTTGATCGCACTGGTCGGGTCGTCAGGGGCGGGGAAGTCCACCATCGCCTCGCTCGCGCCACGCCTCTATGACGTGGATAGCGGCACGGTCCGCCTGGCCGGCACCGACGTGCGCGACCTGACGTTCGACGCCATCCGGGGGGCGCTCGGCATGGTCACGCAAGACGGCCACCTGTTCCACGAGTCCGTCCGGGCCAACTTGCTGTTCGCGCGCCCGGAGGCCACGGACTCGGAGATCTGGGACGCGCTGCGCCGTGCCCGCCTCGACACCCTGATCTTGACGCTGCCGGATGGCCTGAACACCGTCGTTGGCGAGCGCGGCTACCGGCTGTCCGGCGGCGAGCGGCAGCGCCTGACCATCGCGCGGCTGCTGCTGGCCCAGCCTCGCGTGGTCATTCTGGACGAGGCGACCGCGCACCTGGACTCGGTGTCCGAAGCGGCGGTGCAGGAGGCCATCGTCGAGGCGCTGGCGGGCCGCACAGCGCTGGTGATCGCCCACCGGCTGTCAACGATCCGTGCCGCCGACATGATCCTGGTGATCGAGGCCGGGCGCATCGTCGAGCGCGGCACGCACCTCGAGCTACTCGCAGCCGACGGGCGCTACGCCGAACTGTACCGGACGCAGTTTGCGCCCGCCGCCGAGGTCAGCCCGAACGGTCACCAGGATCGGGCGGAACTCAGTGCGGGGTCGTCTCACCCTGGCGCCTGACGACATCGGGGTTGCCGGCGTGCTGGCCGCTCGCCATCATGTCAACGCATGAGCATACCACGTCCGCGCAACCTGAACGTCCGTGCGCGGATCGCGGAGGCGCGCGTCACGGCCGCCGAACTGCTAGACGACGCCGGGATTGCCGCCAACTTCGCGCGCGACCTGCCGGGATGGGTCCGGCAGACGGTCACGGTCGACGCAGCAGCGCGAGACATCCGGGAGCGGCTGGCTACACGGGATCAACGTTTCCTGGCGAACGCCGCCCGCCTGATCTACGCCGTGCCGGATAGCCCGTACCGCGCGCTGCTGCGGCTCGCCGGCTGCGAGTTGGGCGACCTCCGAACGCTGGTCGGGCGCGACGGCCTGAACGGCGCCCTGGCCGTACTCGCGCAAGGCGGCGTGTACGTGACCCTAGATGAATTGAAGGGACGCGCGGACGCCGTGCGCGGCAGTCAGCGGTTCCGCTTCCGCCGCGAGCAGTTCGACAATCGCCAGATTCGGGCACATGTAGTCATCTATTCCGGCGGCACGCGGGGACGCCCGACGCGCATCCGGCGGTCGCTGGCCCTGCTCGACCACGCCGCCGCGACCACCGCCGTCGTCCTGGCGGCCCACCGCCTGCACAACCCTCAGCACGTCCTCTGGCTAACCGGCCCGATTGGCTGGCTCCTCGCGTACACGCGCATCGGCCAGACTCCGACGCACTGGTTCCACCCGTTGTCGCCATTGCCACGGCGCGTGCGGCTGGGGGCACAGGCCTTGCGCAACTACGGCCGACTGATCGGCGTCTCATTCCCAGTGCCGCAGTACGCCGACCTCCAACAACCGGAGCGACTGGCCGCGTGGCTCGCCCGGCAGCGCGACGGCAGCCGTCCGCTGGTCGTGACGACGATCGCCAGCGCAGCCACGCGGGTCGCCATCGCTGCCCGCGAGCGCGGCATGGCCCTCGACCACGTTGCCTTCAACCTGACCAGCGAGCCGACGACGACCGCCCGACACGCCCACATAGTAACCTCAGGTGCGGGGGCCATCGTCCACTACGCTGCCCGCGAAGCCCCGAACCTGACCTACTCGTGCGCGACGCCTGACGCCGTTGATGACGTGCACGTCATGACGGACTGTTACGCCATGATCGCGCACCAGCGTCCCGCTGCCGCTGACCGCCCGCCGACGAATGCGCTGTTGATGACCTCGCTATCGGCGGCGGCGTCAACGATCCTGCTGAACACCGAACTTGGCGACGCCGGGCACCTGACGGCACGTGCGTGCGGCTGTGCCCTCGGCGCGCTCGGCCTGACGACGCACCTGCGCGAGATCCGGAGTTTCGAGAAGCTGACCGGCGAGGGCGTGACGTTCGGGACCGGCGCGCTTGAGCACCTCATCGAACAGGTCTTGCCGGCCCGCTTCGGTGGAACCAGCATGGACTACCAGATCGTGGAGTATCAGGCCGCCGACAGCTTCACGCGGGTCAGCATCCGGGTACACCCAGCGGTTGGGGCGATTGACGAGGCAGCAGTCGTCGCCTCCGCCCTGGCCGAACTGGAGCGCGGCAGCATGATAGACCACCACCAGGCGGCGCTGTGGCGGGCGGCCGGCACCGTGTCAGTGGTGCGGCAGCCACCGCTCGCATCGGCCGTGGGCAAGGTGCTGCCGTTCCACTTCGTGCGGCACACCCTCGACAACCCACGTTCCGTTCGCTAGCCACGCACCCACCGGTCAGGCAGCCGGCGGAAGATGCCGGGTGGCTGGAGCGGCTATCATGCCGCGCTCGGACCCGCCAGTATGGCGCGCTCGAGCGGCCCCACGCCGATGGTGGCGCGTCGGGGCGTCGCGACACGCGTGGCACTCTGCCGCTCAGGATGGGCACATGCGCGACGGGCAGACTGGAACACAGCGGATTCCGGAGTCGGTGGACGTGCTCGTCATCGGTGGCGGCAACGCGGCGATGTGTGCGGCGCTGGCCGCCCGCCACGAAGGCGCGTCGGTGCTGGTGCTGGAAGGCGCGCCGGAGCACTTCCGGGGCGGCAATAGCCGGCACACCCGCGACGTGCGCTACCTACACACCCGCAAGAACGCCTACGTGACCGGCCTGTACCTCGAAGACGAGTTCTGGGACGACTTGATCCGCGTCACCGGCGGCAAGACCGACGAGCCGCTCGCCCGCCTGACGCTCCGCAATTCGGAAGACCTCGACGTGTGGATGGCCGACCACGGCGTCAAGTGGCAGAAGCCGCTTCGGGGGACGCTGCACTTAGCCCGCACCAACCTGTTTATGCTGGGCGGCGGGCGCGGCATGATGAACGGCTTCTACGAGACGGCGCGCCGCATGGGCATCACCATCCTCTACGACGCCGGCTGCGAAGACCTCGTCGTCCAGCATGGCGTGTTCGATCACGCAGTCGTGCGGATCGACGGCGAGCGCCGCGAGATTCGGGCGAAGGCGCTGGTGGCGGCAGCGGGTGGCTTCGAGGCCAACATCGACTGGCTCAAGGAGTATTGGGGCGACGCCGCCGACAACTACATCATTCGAGGAACGCCGTATAACACCGGCACGGTCCTCAAGTCGCTGCTGGAGCGCGGCGCGATGACCACCGGCGACCCGCGCGAGTTCCACGCCGTTGCCGTGGACGCCCGCGCACCGAAGTTCGACGGCGGCATCGTGACCCGGCTGGACAGCGTGCCATTCGGGATCGTGGTGAACCGGGACGGCGAACGGTTCTACGACGAGGGCGAGGACTTCTGGCCGAAGCGGTACGCCATCTGGGGCGGCTTGATCGCACGGGAGCCGGGCCAGGAAGCGTATTCAATCATCGACGCCGACGTGATCGACAAGTTCATGCCGTCAGTCTTCGCGCCCATCGAAGCGCCGACGGTGGGCGATCTCGCCGCAAAAATGGGCCTGGACCCTGCGAAGGTGACGGCGGCCGTGGACATGTTCAACGCGTCGATTCGGCCGGGCACATTCCAGCCTGGCGAGCTTGACGACTGCCGCACTGAGGGGCTGACGCCACCCAAGAGTCACTGGGCGGTGCCAATCAAGCAGCCGCCGTTCTACGGCTACCCGCTGCGGCCGGGCATCACGTTCACCTACATGGGCGTGAAGGTGGACGATCACGCGCGCATCATCATGCACGACGGCCGCCCGTCGCCCAACATGACCGCCGCCGGCGAGTTGATGGCCGGCAACATCCTCGGCAAAGGCTACCTTGCTGGCTTCGGACTGACCATCGGGGCCGTCTTCGGCCGCATCGCCGGCAAGGAGGCCGCTGCCAATGCCCGCCGTTGAGACGCCCGCACCAGCGCCAGCAGGGCCGCCAGGACCGAAGACTGAGCCGTTCATGCTCGACCTCATCAAAGAGGCCGACCGGCAACTGACGATCTGCAACGCCTGCCGCTACTGCGAAGGGTATTGTGCCGTCTGGCCGGCAATGGAGTTACGGCGCACCTTCACGCCCTCAGACATTCTCTATCTCGCGAATCTCTGCTTCGACTGCCGGGCCTGTTACTACGCCTGCCAGTTCGCGCCGCCGCACCAGTTCGCGGTGAACATCCCGGAGATCTTCGCCGAGATCCGCACCGAGACGTACCAGGACTATTCGTGGCCCCGGCTGCTGGCGCGGATGGTCAAGAGCAACGCGAAGGCAGCCGTCATCATCACGACGATCTGCGTGGTGGCGGTGTTCGTGCTGGTGCTGCTGGCGCGGGGGCCGGGTGTCCTCTTTACGGCTCACACTGGCGACGGCGCGTTCTTCCGCGTGGTGCCGTACATGGCGATGGTTGCGCCAGCCTCGGCCATCAGCCTGTTTGTGCTGGTGCTGTTCGGGGTTGGGGCGGTGCGCTTCTGGCGCGACACCGGCGGTTCAGCCACGGACATCGTGTCCTGGGCAGCGTTCCAGAAGGCGACGGCCGATGCCCTCGGCCTGCGCTACTTGAAGGGTGACGGCTCAGGCTGCACCTACCCAGACGAGCAGTTCAGCCACACGCGCCGCATGTTCCACCACCTGACGTTCTACGGCTTCATGCTCGATCTTGCGTCCACGACGACAGCGGCGATCTACCACCACGGCTTTCACTGGGAGTCGCCGTACCCGCTACTGTCGGTGCCGGTCGTGCTGGGCACGGTCGGCGGCATCATGCTGATGGCTGGCACGGCCGGGCTGCTCTATCTGAAGTGGAAGGCTGACCGCGTCCCAGGTACGACGACGATGATGCAGATGGACGTGTCGTTCATCCTGATCCTGTTCCTGACCAGCCTGACGGGTATGTTGCTGCTGATTCTGCGCGAGACGCCCGCGATGGGCACGCTGCTGGCGATCCACCTGGGGGTGGTGGCAGCATTCTTCATCATGATTCCGTATGGAAAGCTGGCACACGTGGTCTACCGCTACTCGGCTTTGGTCCGAAACGCCATCGAGCAGCGCCGCGTCGCCGCCGAGGATGCGGCGAACGCCCACTGATCCCGCTCGCTAGACATGTATGAGCAGATACGTCTCCCCTCACCCCCCGACTCCTCCTCTCCCGCAAGCAGGAGAGGGGGAGTCGGCACAGCCAGCGCCATCCCGACCACACCAAACTTGCGAGCACCTATGCCCGTCTATGTCATCCCGAACACAGCGAGCCTGCGGATGCCTGCCCTCCCCCATGCCATCCCCAGCGGTGGGGATGACGTCCACTGCCTGCAATCTGCACGAATGCCGCGCAGATTCAGGCCGGCCGACGGCCGATCAACCCGCACGAGTTCGGCGCTGCCAACCGCAGGAAAGAAGCGATGTAGGAGGGCGGGTCAGTGAAGACCGCTGAGTTTGTCGGCCGCTACCTGGCGGCGCGCGGCGTCAAGCACGCCTTCGGGCACCCCGGCAGCGATGTCATGGACCTGATCGAGGGGTTCGAGCAGGCCGGCATCGAGTTCGTGCTGACCCACCACGAGAACACCGCCGCCTACATGGCGAACGTCAACGGACAGCTTCGCGGCGTGCCGGGCGTCGCCATCGCGACGAAGGGGCCGGGCGTGACCAATATCACGTCGGGCGTGGCGGCGGCGCTCCTTGACCGCGCGCCGCTGCTCTGCTTCACGTCGCACATCGACGAGGAGACGGCCGCGTCGTACGTTCACCAGCATCTGCCGGTGGTCGAGTTCTATCGCACCATCACCAAGATGGCCGCCGAGATGACGGCCGCCAACGCCGCCGAGTTGGTGCCGCGCGCCTACCAGACTGCGCTGGCCAGCCTACCGGGGTCGGTCTATCTGCCGTCGTCGGCCCGTGAGCAGACGCGCGACATGCCCGGCGAAGACGTGGCGCTCCAGGCCATCATCGACACCGCGCCGCCGGCCGAGCAGCTCGCGACACCCGACCTGACGGCAGCCGCCGCCCTGGTCCGCGACGCAGAACGGCTGTTGGTGGTCGTCGGGCCGGGCTTCAACCACGCCAACGTCAACGCAAAGTTGCTCGAACTGGTGGACGCACTCAGCGCGCCGGTCTGCGTGACGCCGGAGGCGGTCGGGCAGGTGCCGGCCGACCACGCGCTGTACGCGGGCATGTACGGCTGGTACGACGACCCGCTCCGCAAATTGATGGGCGAGGCCGACATCATCCTGACCCTCGGCTCGGAGGGCTGGGACAACATGGGGAGCTACAACGGCCCCGGCCGGGTGGTCAGCCTGGCAGCGACCGGTGCGAACGACCCGACCTTCCAGCCGGTCGCCCATGCGGTGAACGGCGACCCGGCCGCCCTGTTGCGCGGCATGGCCGAAGCGGGCCGCCACCAGGGCGCACGAGCCTGGGGCGCGGCTCACGCTGCCGAAGTCCTGGGTGAGATCGACCACAACCTCAGCGTCTCGACGGAGCACAACGAGGCCGACGGCATCCCGCCGCAGGCGGTGCTGACCCTGCTCCGGCAGGCGGCCCCGCGCAACGCGATTTTCTCGTGTGACGTGGGGGCGCACAAGTCGCTCTCGTGTCAGGCGTGGCGCTCGTACGAGCCGAAGACGCTCGCCCTGACCAACGGCCTGTCCCCGATGGGCTTCGGGCTGGCGAGCGCGATGGGTGCGAAGATCGCCTGTCCGGACCGGACGGTCGTCAGCGTGACCGGCGACGGAGGGCTGCTCATGTACGGCGGCGAATTGGCGACCTGGGCTAGACTGAAGCTGCCGCTGGTGCTGGTCGTGATGATCGACGCCAGCCTGACGCAGGTGAAGCGGCGGCAGGAGCGGCGCGGCTACTCCGTGGCAAGCACGTCATTCCAGCAGGTGGACTTCTGCGGGCTGGCGGGCGTCCTCGGCATCGACAGCATCCGCGCCAGGACCACGGCCGAACTGCAAGTCGCCCTTGACAAAGCCATCGCCGCGAACCGCCCGGTGCTGATCGAGGCGATCCTCGACACGGAGGAGTACCGGCGCATCCCCGGCACGCCGTAGGCCAGTACGCTCCCCCTCTCCCACTTGTGGGAGAGGGGGGCTGGGGGGTGAGGGCTAGCCAAACGACTTGACCGGAGCACTGGCGCCGGACCACCATGCCACGTGAGCACCACATATCGGGAGCAAGATCAATGCGGATCGGGATCATGGGCGCAGGGGCCATCGGCTGCAACGTCGGCGGCATGCTCGCCCGGGCGGGCCACGACATCACCTTCATCGACCAGTGGCCGGCCCACGTCGAGGCGATGCGGACGAACGGCCTGAAGCTGAGCGGCACCTGGCCAGACTACGTGGTGCCGCCGGATGCGTTCAAGGCGCTACACTTGCACGAGGCCCAACTCATTGAAGAGCCGTTCGACGCGGTGTTCCTGGCCGTCAAGGGCTACGACACTGAATGGGCGACCATGTTCAGCCTGCGGTTCCTGAAGGAGCCGGACGGGGTGATCGTGGACTTCCAGAACGGCATCAATGACCACCGGGTCGCGGCTGTGGCCGGCGCGCACCGCACACTCGGCTGCGTCATCACCATTGGCGCGGGCCTCTATGAGCCGGGCGTGGCGTTGCGGACGGATCCGGTCAACACGGACCGCGTTGGCTTCAAGATCGGTGAGCTTGACGGCAGCGACACGCCACGCGCCCGTGAACTGGCCGAGGTGATGAACGCGGTCACGCTGACGAAGTTCACGAACAACCTGTTCGGCGAGCGCTGGTCAAAGATGGCGGCCAACTGCATGTCGAATCCGCTGGCTGGCCTGAGCGGCTACGGCTCGGCGCAGACCAAGACGGTCGATGTCGCCCGCCGCATCGGCATTCAGGTTGCCGCCGAGGTGATCCAGGTCGGCCGCGCGGCCGGCTACGAGGTTGAGCCAGTCGCCGGCATTGACGCACAGCGATACGTCGATGGCGCGGCCGGCAAGAACCTGAGCAGCCTTGAAGCGGACATGGTGGCGGCCGTGTCGAAGACCGCCGGCGAGGGCCGACCGTCGTTCCTGCAAGACGTGATGCGGAATCGCCGCACCGAGATCGAGGAACTGAACGGCTACGTGGCCGCCGAGGGCCAGCGTCTGGGCGTCGCCACGCCCTTCAACGAAGCAGTGGTGCGCGAGGTCAAGAAGCACGCGGTCGGCACGTTGCAGCCAGACCCGAAGAACCTGGACGCCATCGCCGCGCTGCTGCCGCAGGCCCAGGCGATCCCCGCCTGAGGAACCCAACTACTGATCGGTCACCCGCCAGTTCAACGAGGAGCACCATGGTAGATCACAGTCGCCTGTCCATGCCGGTCGGCGAAGCGATGTTCACGCAGCGCTCGATTCGCCGCCTCAAGCCCGACCCGATCCCGATGGAAGACTTGCGCCTGATCCTGGAGGCGGCCGTCAAGGCACCGAACGGCGGCAACTCGCAGCCCGCGCGGTTCTTGCTGGTCACGGACCGCGACCTGATTCAGAAGTTTGGCGCGATCTACAAGGAAGCATGGTGGGCCAAGCGCCGCGACCAGGGCTGGAAGACGTTTGAGGACTTGCCGAAGGACGGCACGTCGTACCGCAACGCGGCGTAACTGGCCGAGGACATCAAGGACGCGCCGGTCATCATCTTCGCGCTCGGGGCGAATGGCGCGGGCGGCGGCTCGGTCTACCCGGCGACCCAGAACCTGATGTTGGCGGCGCGCGCGTTGGGCATCGGCACGGTCCCCACCACGCTGCACGACGAGGTGATGGACGAGTTCCGCGCCCTCTTCAACGTGCCGGCCAGCGCGGCGTTCCACTTCTGCATCCCGCTCGGCTACCCGAAGGGCAACTTCGGGCCGACAACGCGCAAGCCGACGACCGAGGTGTCGTACTTCAACACCTGGGACTCGCCGGTCCCCTGGAGCTGACGAAAGCCCTCACCTCCGGCCCCTCTCCCGTGCGCGAGAGAGGGGTGCCCGTGGTCCGGCCCGGCGTTGCCCAGGGTCGGACACAATGCCGAGGTGCCTCCACATTCATGTGATCCTGAGCAGCGAGCTTGCCAGCGTCGTGAAGGATCTCCCAGTCACGAGCGGCAGTGACTGTCTGCGAACAGAAACTGCAGACTGGGGTGAGATCCTTCGCTTTGCTCAGGATGACATGGGAGGTCGTGAGCCTACCTTGACTACTCGGGTTGGCACTTGCGGACCGGTTGCATGCCCGTCCACGACTGCTGATCGCGCCTACAACTCGCGCAGCGCGTTGAACTGGGCCACGTACCCGGACTTGTCGATGCGCGCGCCGATGACAGTCGGGCGGGTCGAGGCGACTGCGGCGGTCAAGGCGTCGGCCAGCGCCGCCTCCGTCTCCACCGTCACGCCATCTGCGCCGAGGCCCTGCGCCAATTTCTCCCAGTCCAGGCTGCCAAGCCCGATGCCGTACGGCTCCATCCCCTTGATCTCCTGCTTGACGCGGATCAGCCCAATCTTCTGGTCGTCGAAGACCACCACCACCATCGGCAACTGCTCGCGGACGGCCGTGCGTAGCTCCGCGACGGCCATCAGGAAGCCGCCATCACCAGTGAAGCAGACGATTGGGCGGGCGGGGTGGGCCAGCCGCGCCGCCATGCCACCGGGAATGGCGTACCCCATCGTGGCAAGGCCGTTCGAGGTCAGGAACTCGCGCGGGCCGTACGTCTGCCACTTCTGGACGACCAGCAACCGGCTCGCGCCGGCGTCGCAGGTGGCGATGGTGTCACGCGGGAGTACCTGCCGGGCCACCTCGACCAGCCGGGCCGGCGCGAGTCCGGGGTCACCGGGGGGCACCTCCAGCGCGTCGGCAAGCTGCGACTGATACTGACGTGCTGCGGCCTCACCCCAGCCAGACCCGGCAGCCGAGAACTCGGTGAGGCTCGCCAGCAACGGTCCCAGACCACCGACAAGCTCCAGGGAGGCAGGTACCAGCGCGTCGGTGCTCTGCACGCTGTTCAGCGCGAGCACCGACGCCGTATACGGCCACGGCTTCGGCTGAAGCTCCACGCCGTCCAGGCCCACCGCAACGATCAAATCAGCCTGCTGCACGATCTCGCGTTCGATCAGCCCGCCGATCAGCGCGCCGGCCCGCAACGGATGATCTTCCGGGATTACCCCCTTTGCCTTCGTCGTGGTCAAGACCGGCGCGCCCAGTTGCTCGGCCAGCGCCACAACGCCGTCGCTGGCCCGCTCCCAGAGGACACCGAGGCCAACCAGGAGAACCGGGCGGCGGGCACGGGCCAACATCGCCAGGGCGGGCTGCAGGCTGTCGCGGTCCGGGCGCAGCGCCCCGATGTTCGGGAGCAGCGGCACATCGGCCGGCAGATCAGCCGCCTCTTGCAACGTCTCGGTAGACGGCAAGTCAAGCTGGACCGGCCCCGGCGGCGGTGAGGTCGCCACCCGCAGCGCCCGTCTGAGCGTGTGCCGCACCGTCTTCGCCCCGATGGTGCCGTTCCATTTCGTCACCGAGTCGTACAGCGCCAGATGGTCTAGCCGTTGACGCAGGCCGGTCGCGAAGGTGACAGGACCGTACTGGTCGGTAATCGCGATCAGCGGACTGCGGTCCATCCAGGCGTGGGTCACGCCATTGACCATGTTCGCCGCACCCGGCGCACGCGTCGAGAGGCAGACGCCCGGCGCACCGGTGATGTCGCCCCAGGTGGCCGCCAGCATCGCCCCGGCCGACTCTTGCGTCACCAGGATGAAGCGCATCCCGAGGTTGCGGGCCGCCTCCATCAGTTCAACGGACTCGCCGCCCGGGTGCCCGACGATGAACGGCGTCCCGGCCGTCTGAAAGGCCTCGGCCATGACCTCGACGGTGCTCGGCATCCGTCCCTCCTCAGCGGGTGCGCGGATTGGTAAGCGCGGCCGGCATCGGCGCGATGCAGCAGAGACAGTATAGCCACGCCCCCTCCATGCAACTGACCGCTCGGAGGGAAACGGGGGCGGATCAGACCGTGGCAGGGCCGGCACGACAGGCACTTTGGCGTGCCAGCGCGCCGTCGATGGACACCGTCCGGCCCAGTACGTGTGGCGACTGTGCCCTGAAACCGGGCCGGCGCATCGGCTCGGCTGGGTACCATCCAGGCACGGCGCGGGCGTTCCGCGCACAGCCAGCCTGGAGGGTTCCACATGGCGCATCGGTTGCTGCTGGATACGTCGAGCCTGCTGTACCGGGCGTTCTTCGGGCTACCCACCAGCATCAAGGATCCAAGCGGGCGCGCCGTCAATGCCGTGCACGGCTACCTTGACATGACCGCCCGCTTGTACGCCTCACGCAAGCCCGACAGCTTGACCCACGTCTACGACGACGTGTTCGTGCCGGCCAGCCGCGCCGAGGCGTACCCGCCGTACAAGGCCCACCGCCCCGAAGACCCGCCGGAGTTGCCGCCACAGTTCGACCTGCTGGAAGAGGCGCTTGCCGCGCTCGGGCAAGAGCGCGCTCACGCGACCGGCTGGGAGGCCGACGACGCCATCGCGGCGCTGGCTCACTGCGCGGCCCCCGGCGACCTCATCGAAATCGTGACCGGCGACCGCGACTTACTCCAACTGGTTCGCGACGACGGCCCGACGGTCCGGGTACTGTTCACCGTCAAGGGCGTGACCGACCTGGCCACATTCGACGAGGCGGCTGTGCTCGCCAAATACGGCGTGCCAGCCTCCCGTTATGTCGATTTCGCCAGCCTGCGGGGCGATCCGTCAGACGGGCTGCCCGGCGTACCGGGCGTGGGCGAGAAAACGGCGCTCAAGCTGGTCCTAGCCTATCCCAACCTGGATGCCATCCTTGACGACGCCGACGCCCAGCCGAAGCGCCTCGCGGCGTCACTGCACGGTGCGCGCGACTATCTGGCGGCAATGCGGCGGGTGGTGCCGGTGCGTCCAGACGTGCCGGTCGAGGTGCGGCGCGGCACCGCCGACTCGGCCCAGCTCGAAACCCTGGCCTCCGAACGCCGGCTCGGTGGCCCGATCAAGCGGCTGCGCGAGGCGCTGGCAGGCCTGTCGGCAGGTTCCGACTGAGCCGCGCACCCGGACCCTCACCGCAACACTCATTTCGTGATGCTTGGCGCGTCCCTTCACCCCAACAGGCTGCGTTTCCATGACGGGACAGACTGGTCCCGATTGGAGACGCCGTGCGAACTGCTCGGCAGCCGTTTTCGGTACTGCTGCTCGGACTACTGCTCCTGACATTGGCAGGTTGTACTGGCCCGACCCCAACATCGATCTTGCCGAGCCCGACCCCCGTTCAGCGCCGTCCAGCCAGCGCATCGCCGCAGCCCGGCGCATCGCCAGTCGCCATCCTCCCGAATCCGTTCTCGCGCAAGCCCGAGGCGGCGGCCTCGCCAGCGACCGTGGCATCCGCGTTGCGGCTGCCCTCGGACGGCCAGCAGATTGTTGTGGTGGACTCGACGGACGGGCACGGTATGTGGGTCCGCCGCAAGCCGGCCGGCGAGCCGATTCGCACCTGGCCGGATGGAACACCGATGCTCATCATCGGTGAAGACGACTACGCTGAGGGCCGCACCTGGCGACACGTTGCCACGCTGGACGGCGACACCGGCTGGGCCGCTGCCGACTTTCTGCTGATGGCCAACGCCGCCATGCTGGCCGCCAACCCGCCCAACCTCGATGCCCTGATGGCACCGCCATCTGCCACCCGGACACCAGATGCCGTGGCGCTGCAACCGCGCGTCGCCGTTGCAGAGGCACCACCGGGCGTGCAAATCGTCGTGGCCATGACGGCAACGCCCCGCCCGGTCACACGGGCGGCCCCGAAGCCCCAGGTACCGCCCGCCGCCGCAGTCGCCCCGGCGGCTCCGCCCATCGCCGCAGCCGCACCCCAGGCAAACGTTGCCACGGCGACGCCCGCGCCCACGGCCACCCCCCAGCCGACTGCCACACCGATCAAGGCACCGCAGGGCGCGACGACGTTGGAGGTCGCGGAAACGACGCTGGCGGTCGTCGGGTCGGAACGCGGGCTGCCAATCCAGATAGGTAGCCGGCCGCGCACCGGCATGGAACTGCTGGCTGTCAAGGTCAAAGTTGTGAACACAGCCGACGCGCCGTACGCCCTCTATCGCGGCTCGTTCAAGTTGGCGCTCTCAGACCGCACCCGCGTCGAGCCACTAGCCGGCGGCGACACGCCGATGGCGTACTCCTCATCCGTCGAGCCTGACGGAGAGCTTGAGGCGACCCTCACCTTCGAGGTGCCGGTCGGCACGCGCGTCGATGCCCTGATCTGGGCACCAGAGCGCGACGTGACCTACTCCATCGGCCTCTAAGTTTCTTCGTGTGGTGTCTCGGTCTTTCGAGATTCCTGCCACTGTTCGCACGCCAACACCCGAACGGTCAGTTTCGGCACCGACGCGCCGGTAGACTGATCGTACGCTAGGTGACAGCAGACGACGTTGGCCTGACGCCCGAGCGCAGCGCCACTACCCACGAAGGAGCAGGATCATCATGCAGACGCGAAAGACCTTTCTGCGCGGCGCGTCCGTGCTGGCGCTTGCGGCGGCAATCATCGGCGCCAGCCTCGTCGCACCGACGGCGACGACGGCAGCCGCCGCACCGGCCCAGCGCGTGAACGGCGACAACTTCAGTGACCTGGAGGCGAAGGCCGGCATTGAGGATGTGCCGATCATCGGCGACGTGGTGAGCAGCTTCGAGGGACAGGAGCCGGAGGACATCGCGGTTGGGGCGATTCAACTCGGTGCGGCGGCTGCCGAGACGGTCGTGCCGATGTTGATCCGCGCCTTCAAGTAGGCCGAACGGCGACGCTGAGCCAAGAAATCGAACGAACGGGGCCGCATCGGGAAGATGCGGCCCCGTTTTTGTGTTGTCAAAATTGCTAGGGTCCGGCCTCGGTGCTACCATTCGCGGGACAGGCGGCCGAGGGGCTGGCCTGTTTGTTGCTGTCTACGCGCTGTCCGGTTTGCTCGTTCGCGCAGTCCATGGACTGGCGAACGGCCTCGGCGGCAATTGAAGGAGCCTGAGAAGTTGCGTATCGCCGTCCTCAGCGTCCACACCTGTCCGCTGGCACCGCTCGGCGGCTGGGAGACGGGCGGCATGAACGTGTACGTCCGTGAGCTGAGCCGGGGGCTGGGTCGGCTCGGCGTGGAAACCGACGTGTTCACGCGCCGGCAGGACCCGGACGTGCCGACCATCGTCGAACTGGGCGACCACGCGCGCGTCATTCATGTTGATGCCGGTGCGCCGCGCCACCGCGACAAGTACGCGGTCGTTGATGACCTGCCGGAACTGGCGTGCGGCATTCAGCGGTACCGCAACTTCCTGGGCGCACGCTACGACCTGATCCACAGCCACTACTGGCTGTCCGGCCGGCTCGCGACGCTCTTTCAGGAGCACTGGCACGCGCCGGTGGTCGCCATGTTCCACACGCTCGGCGCGCTCAAGAACCGCGTGGCCCTGGATTCGGCAGAGCTTGAGCAGCAGGTACGTGTAGACATCGAGCGCCGCACCATGGCAACCGCCGACCGCATCGTGGCGGCGACCGAGGTTGACCGCTCGCACATGTTGGAAGCGTACGGGGCGAATCCGCGCAAGATCGCGGTGGTGCCGGGCGGCGTTAATTTGGACGTGTTCGGGCCGGGGTCGCGCGCAGACGCCCGCCGACGCCTGGGCCTCCGTCCACTGCCGACGTTGCTCTTCGTTGGGCGCATTCAGCGACTCAAGGGCATCGACATTCTGATCCAGGCGGCCGCCAAACTGCGTGACGACCTCGGACCACTGCAGGTCTTGATTGTTGGTGGCACTGGCGACGACTCTGGCCAGCGGACCTCGGAAGAGGCGCGCGAACTGGCTCGGCTGCGGGGCCAGGTTGCCGACCTCGGCCTGGGCGACACGGTGCAGTTTGTCGGGGCCGTCGAGCAGGCGCAACTGGCCGAGTACTACCGTGCGGCTGACGTGACGGTGATGCCGTCCACCTACGAGTCGTTCGGGCTTGTGGCCGTCGAATCGCTGGCCTGCGGGACACCCGTCGTCGCGTCGCGCGTCGGCGGCCTCGCCACCATCATCCGCGACGGCGAAAACGGAGCGCTGATCCCCTGGCGCGACCCGGAGCTGTTCGCCGACCGCATCCGGGCGATCCTGACCGATGCTCGCCACGCCGCCGACTTGCAGCGCGGGGCCGTCGAAACGGCGCAACAGTACAGTTGGCACGGCGTGGCCGAGCGGACCGTCCAGGTCTACGACAGCTTGCTGGCCGTGCCCGCCGGCCGCCTGGGCAGTGCCGAGTAACAGTCCGGCCGCACCGGTCCGGTCGGGTTCGTCACGATTGCTCGCGTAATTCTGCGCCGCGCGCTACTATGCAGACGATGCTAGACCAACTGCGCGAACTCCAGGCACTCGACAGCCGCATCGACACCGAGCGCGACCGCATCGTCACCATTGAGGCCTCGGTGCGCGACCGGTCGGACTATGCCGCTGCACAGCGCCGTCACGCCGAGGCGGTGCAGCCGCTCCGACAGTATGAGGCCTCCCAGAAAGACCTCGAGCTGAAACTTGGCACCGCCCGCCGTCAGCAGGCCGACGTTGAGCAGAAGCTGTACAGCGGCAAGGTCGGCAGCCCACGCGAGCTTGACGACTTGCAGAAGCGTAGCGCCGACCTGGGCCGCCAGATCACCGGCGGCGACGAAGAGCTGTACACGCTGATGGAGCAACTGGAGGAGGCGACGCGCGAGGCTGCTGAGGCTGAAGCAACGCTGAAGCAGGTCGTTGCCGAGCGCCGCACCTATGAGACGGACCTGATTGCCGAGCGCAAGGTGCTGGCAGCCAGCGTCAAGCAGGCCACCGCCGACCGCGACCAGCTACGTAGCCGGTTTGACGCTGCGGCGTTGCGGCAGTATGACCGGCTCCGCTCGACGCGCGACGGCGTCGCCGTGGCCGAAGTGAAGCAGCGTATCTGCCTGGGCTGCCGCGTCACGCTGACGGCCGCCTATGAGCAGCGACTACGCCACGGCGACGCGCTGGTGACGTGCCAGAGCTGCGGGCGCATCCTCTACCTCAGCAAGTAGCCGCCGCTGGCCGCGCGATCAGCGGCGATTCCTGCTGATCCGCATCGCGCCCGACAGCGTATGTCCCACCGGCAAGCTAAATCGGCGCGATAGGTGTGCCGTCACAATGTGATGCGATGTCACACGCGGCAAAGCTGAGAGCATTCCGTCAGGCTAGCCCGCCTCCCCCTCCGAGTGACGCCGACTTGGGCCGCGCCAGGGCCGTATTGCGTCTCAAACGCGTTTCGCCATGAGCGCCCAATTTGCCGCAGGCGCGCGCCGGATGCCGTTGCCCGGCCTCCGTCACGGGCATACAATGCCATCGCAGGTGGGGAATTGTGGATAAACGTGGGGATAAGTGGCCGCAGGTGTGCATAACTCGGCATGGTCTGGAGGGCTGACCATTGTTTCTCGGTCAAGCCGTCCACTCCATCGACGAGAAGCACCGGCTTGCCATCCCTGCGCGTTTCCGGGCAGAACTGGCAACTGGCTTTTACCTCACCAAAGGCGTTGACCGTTGCCTGTACATCCTCACGGCGGACGCCTGGGCACGCCTCGCCGAGCGCATCCAGGCGCTGCCGTCGATGCAGGCCGACGCGCGGCGACTCCAGCGCCACTTCTTCTCGGGCGCCGATCACGTCGTGCCGGACAAACTGGGACGGATCGTCCTGCCGCCCAGCCTGCGTGAGTACGCCAACCTGCGCGGTGAGGTCGTTATCGCCGGCGTCCACAGTCGCATCGAATTGTGGGACAAGGCGACCTGGGACACCGAGGAGGCCCGCGCCGACGACGAAACCGCCACGCTGGCTGACCATCTGAGCGCCACGCACGCCGAGTTGCCCGGCCTGGGCATCTGAACCTGGGGCGCGCGCCTTCGCTCGCGACCCCGCCAGTACCCACACCGATGCCACATGGGACACACGGATGCCAGCCAGCCACGCCGAGCGCAGACCAGCAATCGGGACCGAGCCGGGCGAACACGTCTCGGTCCTGCTTGACGAGGTGCTGCACTGGCTACAGCCGCGTGACGGCGGGCGGTACGTTGACGGGACGCTCGGCAACGGCGGCCACGCATCGGCCATCCTGGCGACCAGCAGCCCGACCGGTCGCCTGCTCGGCCTGGACGCCGACCCGGACGCAATCAGCGTCGCGCAGGCCCGGCTCGCGGCCTACGGCGAGCGCGTGATGATCGTGAACAGTTCGTTTCGCGACCTGCCAGCCGTCGTGGTGGCCCACCAGTTCGGCCCGGTGGGCGGCATCCTGCTCGATCTGGGCATCTCGTCGCGCCAGCTTGACGGCGGCGGGCGCGGCTTCAGCTTCCGCCATGACGAGCCGCTTGATATGCGCTTCGACCCGACCCGCGGTGATTCGGCTGCGGACATTGTGAACGGAGCGGCCGAGGAAGAGATCGCGAACATCCTCTACCAGTACGGCGAGGAGTACAAATCGCGGCGGGTCGCCCGCGCCATCGTCTACCGGCGTGCGCGTGCCCCAATCGTAACCACGCACGATCTTGTGACGGTGGTAGAGTCTGCACTGGGGCCGAAACGCGGCCGAACCCACCCCGCAACCAAGACCTTTCAGGCGCTCAGGATCGCCGTCAACGACGAACTCGGCGCACTGGAGCAGACATTGCCCGCCGCTGCGTCCCTGCTCGCGCCGGGCGGGCGGCTGGCCGTCATCTCGTTCCACTCACTTGAAGATCGGCGCGTCAAACAGTTCTTGCGCGCTGGCGGCACCCTTGAGGCACCCCTGACAGAGCTCACCCGAAAGCCCGTCATCCCCTCACCGGAAGAGGCCGACCGAAACCCACGCGCCCGGAGTGCCAAGCTGCGGGTTGCCGAGCGGACGCCAGCCGAAGGGACTCACGCATGAGTGCTGTAGCGCCGGCGCACAGAGGGGCCGCCCAGATGCGGATACTGACAACTCCGCGAGTGCGACGCCCCAGCCGCGTCCTGCTGCTCGTGCTGCTCCTGCTGGCGCTCGCGCCGCCGGCCTACCTGTTGCAGACAGGCGGCGCATTGACGACTGGCTACGAGATCCAGAAGCTCGAGCGCGAGCGGACGACCTGGATCAACCGGAACCAGCAGCTTGAGGTCGAGATCGCGCGGGCGCGGTCGCTGATCTGGGTCGAGCATGAGGCTGTCCACCGGCTCGGCATGCAGCGCCCGAACCAGCACATCGCCGTCCGTATGGAAGCCCCCGTCCCATCGCAGCCGGAGCCGCGCTTGCTCCGACGCGGCGCAGAACCCACCATGGCAGCACCGATAGAGGAAGGGCCGCGCTGGCTCGATGCGCTCGGCTCCTTCTTCGCCAGTCTCGGATGGAGCAGCTAACCCACCATGCCGGCCGGCAGCGGAAGCTTTCGCACACGGATCATCCTGCTCGGGGCACTCTTCATGGGGTGCGCTGCGCTGCTCTCGTATCGCTTGTACGTCTTCCAGTGGGTCGAGCGGGAGCAGTACCGCGAGAAAGCCACCCGCAACCATCAGCGCACGATCTCGGTGCTGCCACAGCGCGGCTCGATCTTCGACGCGAACGGCAATCCGTTGGCCGTGTCGGTTCAGCTCGACGCGGTGAGCGTCACCGGCAAGGACATCGCGAAAGACCCGCTCAAGGGCAGCCAGTCGGTCCAGAAGCTGGCCGGCATGCTCGGCATCCAGCCGCAGGACATTCAGGGCCTGGTGGACCCGAACCGCGAAGACCCAGTGCTGGTGCGGGACCAGTTGCCCGCCGCCCTCTCCGACCAGATTCGCTACGCCATCGACGATGGCGCGCTGCCGGGCGTCTCGATTGACCCGCGACCGGTGCGGCAGTACCCGGAGGGATCCATCGCGCCGCAACTGCTCGGGTGGATCGGGCGGGACCGCAAGGGGCTGGCCGGCCTGGAGTTCAGCTTCGACGAGGAGCTACGGGGCGAGCCGGGCACCATTGAGACGGAAGCCGATACCACCGACAAAGAAATTATCCTGGCGCGGCGCATCGTGAAAGTGCCGCGCGAGGGATCCGACATCGTGCTCACGCTGGACCGGTACGTCCAGCGCATGCTGGAGCGCGAGCTTGCGGAGGCCGTCCGGGCCAACAAGGCATCTGGCGGACAGATCCTGGTGATGGAGCCGTCCACCGGCGCGATCCTCGGCATGGCGAGCCTACCCACCTACACCGTGTCGGACCCGATGCAGATTCGGGAAGGCGAAGAGATGCTGCACAAGGCCGTCAGCATCACCAACCAGTATGAGCCAGGCTCGGTCATGAAGCTGGTGACGATGGCGAGCGCCATCGAGATGGGACTTGTCACCCCGAGCACCATGGTCAACGACACCGGCATCGTGACGTTCAAGAACGCACCCGGCCAGCCCGACACGACCATCAAAAACTGGGACTTGCGGGCAAACGGCACTATCTCGATGACGGAGGTGCTGGTGCGCTCGTCAAACGTCGGCACCGCCTTCGTCGCCCAGAAGCTCGGCAAGGAGAATCTGTACCGCTACCTGCATCAGTTCGGCTTCGGTGAGGTGACCGGGGTGCAGCTACCGGGCGAAGTGCCGGGCACCATGCGCGTTCCATCTGACCGAGACTGGACCATTGTCGATCAGGTGACGAATGCGTATGGTCAGGGCATCGCCGTGACGCCGATTCAGATGCTCAATGCCGTGGCCGCCATCGGCAACGACGGCGTCCTGATGCGGCCTACCATCGTCAAGCAAATCGACGGGCCGGATGGCGTACGGCGCATCGAGCCGCAGGAGATCCGCCGCGTGATTTCCCCCGAGACGGCCCGCACCCTCCGCGAGATGATGGTAACGGTCATCGACCAGCCGGCGCTGATCCAGCAGCGGATTCCCGGCATCCGCGTGGCCGGTAAGACTGGCACCGCCGACTTCCCGACGAACCTCGGCTACACGACTGGCAAGACGTTTGCCTCGATTGTGGCCCTGCTCCCGGCCGAGAAGCCGCGCCTCGCGATCCTGATTCGGCTTGACGCACCAGAGGCAATCTATGGCGGCACCGTGGCCGCGCCGGTGCTGAAGCGGGTCGGCAGCGAACTCGTGGCGTACTATAGAATCCCAACGAATGCGAATGCTCGATAGCGCCCCCGCGACTGGCCGTCACGCTTGTGCAACAGGCAATCTGGTGCCAGTCGCGTCGTTCAGCGCTCCCGATGGCGTGCACCGCACTCTAGTGGCTCAGTTGGCCCTGCGCCACATGGAAGCCTGGGCCGTCGCATGTGCCGCAGCCCCAGCTACACGAGCGTCTGGCCGCTGGTTGATGCGGCCAGAGACGGAGGCCTGAGTGAGTGCCCAACCGATGGCACTGTCGCTGACATTTGGCGTCATCGCCTGTCTCGTCGCGCTGGCAGCCGGCTACCCGTTTGTCCGGTTCCTGCGGCGGCGGGGGCTCGGCAAGAAGGTACGCGTCGAAGGCCCAAGCAGCCACATCGAGAAGACTGGCACCCCGACGATGGGGGGCTTGCTGATCTGCGGGACCGTGTTGCTGCTGACCTCCCTGCTCACGTTCACCTTCTACTCGACGGTCGGCCGCTCCATTTTGCTGCCGCTGTTTGTGCTGGTCAGTTGCGCCGTCCTCGGCGCGATCGACGACCGCATGACGATCCAGGGTGTGGGCAGCGAAGGCCTGTCAGTCAAGACCAAGTTCGCGTGGCTGTTCGCCATCGGGCTGATCGCGGCACTTGCGCTGTGGCATCCGCAAGTGCTCGGGGTGGACTACGTGTTCCTCCCGACGGTCAAGCAGCAATTGTATGTGCCGGCGTATCTGTACATCCCGCTCGCCGTCTTCGCCATCGTCGGGACCGCCAACGCCGTCAACTTCACCGACGGACTTGACAGTCTTGCCGGCTGGACGGCGTTTGTCGCCTTCGCGGCGTTCGGCGTCATCGCCTACCTGTATGAGCAGTACTACCTCGTGACATTCTGCTTCACGGTGGCTGGAGCGGTTGCGGCGTTCCTCTGGTTCAACGCCCACCCGGCCCAGGTGTTCATGGGCGACACCGGCTCGTTGGCGCTGGGTGCGACGCTGGCTGTGGTCGCGTTGATGGTCGGGCAGGTCGTCCTGCTGCCGATCATTGGCATCGTGTTCGTGGCGGAAGCGCTGTCGGTCATCCTGCAAGTGGGCTACTACAAACTGACCGGCGGAAAGCGCCTCTTCAAGATGGCCCCGCTCCACCACCACTTTGAACTGAGCGGCTGGTCTGAGACGCACGTAACCCAACGCTTCTGGCTGGTAAGTGTTCTCGCGGCGATGCTCGGCGTCGCCCTCGCGCTGATCTAGGCACCCCTGCATGGCAGGCATCGGAGAGCAGATGTCCACGTTCAGCGGCAAGCGCGTCAGCATCATTGGGCTGGCGCGCGAAGGCACCGACCTTGCGCGCGTGCTGGCCGCCGAAGGCGCGACGGTGCTAGTCAACGATGCCCGGCCACGTGAGAAACTGACTGATGCCCTGGCGGAGCTGGACGGGCTGCCGGTGCGCTACGAACTGGGCGGCCACCCGCTGGGGCCAGTCCTTGACGCAGACGTGGTGTTCGTCAGCCCTGGCGTCCCGCCGGAGCTACCGGTCCTACTTGAGGCGCAGTCTCGCGGCATCCCGCTCTCCAGCGCCACGCAACTGTTCTTTGAGCGCTGCCCGGCCCCGATTGTCGGCATCACCGGTTCGAGCGGCAAGACGACGACGACGACGCTGGTCGGCCGCATCTTTGAGCGGGCCGGGCGCAAGACGCTGATCGGCGGCAACATTGGCGTGCCGGTGCTGGGCCGCCTCGGCGAGATCACGACCGCGCACTGGGTCATCCTGGAGCTGAGCAGCTTTCAGCTTGAGCCGCTGACCGTCAGCCCGCACATCGCCGCCGTCACCAACATCACGCCGAACCACCTGGACCGCCACCACACGATGGCGGCGTACACGGCCGCGAAGGCGCAGATCGTGAACCATCAGCGCCCGAACGACTGGGCAGTGCTCAATGCCGACGATTCCGGGTCGTCCGGCCTGCGTCCGCGCGGTCATATCATCCGTTTCAGTCTACAGCGGCCAGCAGATATGGCAACCTTTGCCGGCGCGTACCTCGACGGCGAGAGCCTCATCCTCAACCGCGCCGGCCAGCGCGTCGTCATCTGTCAGCGGCGCGACCTACAGGCTCCGGGACTGCATAACGTGGCGAATGTCCTGACCGCCTGCGCCATCGCGAGCGCAGCCAACATTGAGGTTGCGGCCATGCGCACCGTGGCAACGTCATTCGCCGGCGTTCGGCACCGGCTGGAGTTGATCGCCGAGCAGGACGGCGTGCGGTATGTCAACGATTCGATTGCGACGGCACCGGAGCGCAGCATCGCGGGTCTGGCCGTGTACGATGCCACCCCGGTGGTGCTACTGGCCGGTGGCCGTGACAAGCATCTGCCGATGGACGACTGGGGGCGGCTGATCGCAAAGACCTGCCGCGCGCTGGTCACATTCGGGGAATTGGCACCGCTGGTGCAGCATGCTGCCGAAGCAGGCGGCCTCCCTCCCGCTTCGATCCATCAGGCCGGTACAGTAGAGCGGGCGGTGGCGGTGGCTCGCTGCATCGCCCAGCCGGGCGATGTGGTGCTCCTGTCGCCAGGCGGCACCAGCTACGACCAGTACGAGAACTTCGAGGAGCGCGGCGACGACTTTGCGGCGGTAGTGCGCGCGGCCACCAACAGCACCAAGGGAGGAGCCGCATGAGTAGTGTCAGCCGCATCGACTACATCCTGGTCGGCGCTGTCGCGCTGCTGCTCGCCTTCGGCGCGCAGATGGTCTATAGCTCCAGCGTCGTCATCGCTCACAATGAGTTCAATGACGAAACGTACTTCTTTACGCGGCAACTAACATGGATCGCGTTCGGCACTGTCGGCGCGATCATCGCGGCCAGCGTGGACTATCACCGCTGGCAGAAGGTGTCGTTGCTACTGCTGGTCGTGACCGTAGTGGCGCTGATTCTGGTGCTGGTGCCGGGCCTCGGCCTCGTTCAGTACGGTTCGGCGCGCTGGTTGAAGCTCGGGTCGCTGCCGTCGTTCCAGCCGAGCGAACTGGCGAAAATCGCCGTCGTCATCTACATGGCGGACTGGCTCGCGCGGAAAGGACGGGGCGTCTCGCGGTTCACGCACGGCTCGATCCCGTTCCTGATCATCCTGAGCGTGGTCGCGGGGTTGGTCGTCGTCGAGCCGGACATGGGCACGGCGGTCATCATCTGTGCCGTCGCGTTCTCGGTCTTCTTCGTGGCCGGCGCAAACCTCTGGCACCTCGTTATCGGGTTCCTGCCGGGCGGCATCGCCACGACGCTGCTGATGACGTACGCGGCCCCATACCGCGCTGAGCGCTTCGCCGGCTTCCTGGACCCACTCGCGGACCCGCTCGGCAAGGGCTGGCAGGCGATGCAGACCTTCATCGCGCTTGGCTCCGGCGGGCTGACCGGTGTCGGCTTCGGCATGAGCCGCCAAAAAGCGTACTTCCTGCCGAACGCCCACACCGACTCGATCCTGGCGATCATCGGCGAAGAACTGGGGCTTATCGGGACGATGGTCGTCATCGTCCTGCTGGTGGTGATTGGCTGGCGCGGGTTGCGGATCGCGCTGCGGGCACCCGACCCGTTCGGCCGTCTGCTGGCGCTCGGCCTGACCGCCAAGATTCTCTGGCAGGCGATCATCAACATTGGCGCGGTCACCAGTTCGTTGCCGTACACGGGTGTGACGCTGCCGTTCGTCAGCTTCGGCGGCAATTCCCTCTGCATGACGATGATCGGCGTCGGGCTGATGCTGAGCGTCTCTCGGTTCGCCCAGGTCACGCCGGCCCCAACCGTCAATCGGCTAAATCGGCCGCCCCCAGATGGGTCGACGGCGATTGACAAGCATCCGCGCCCTGGTGGTGCCTACCCTGTTGCCGGCAGCCGCGTCCATGCCTGACGACCCCGAGAGTCCTGTTCGCTGGCTCGCCGCATCGCGCCGGCCCCACCTCGTTGGGGTGGCTGGCGCTGCCATGCGTAGCCTTGCCGCGTTGTTGCTGGCGATGGGCCGTCGGGTCAGCGGCTCCGACAGCGGCGCACCCTCTGAGATTGAAGCGCTGCGCGGCATGGGCATCGACGCTCGCCACGGGCACCGCGCCGAACATATCGACGGCGCAGACCTTGTCGTGGCGTCGGCGGCGGTCCCGGCCGATAATCCGGAACTCGTCGCCGCCCGTGAGCGCGGCATTCCTGTGCTGAGCCACGCCCAGGCGCTCGGTGCACTGATGGCCGCACGCGACGGCATCGGCGTAGCCGGCACGCACGGCAAGTCCACGACGACGGCGCTGGTGGCCCACGTCCTCGAAACGGCCGGACTGCACCCCACGCTGGCCGGTGGGGCGCACGCCCTGGACTTCGACGGTTTCGCGCGGCTCGGCAACGGCCCGCACCTCGTCGCTGAGGCCGACGAGTACGGCAGGCGCTTCCTGGAGCTGCACCCACGCGCCGCCATCATTACCGGCGTGGAGCCGGATCACCTGGACTACTACGGCTCGTTCGATGCCGTGCGGCTCGCGTTCCAGCAGTTCGTGGATGGCATGGCGGCGGACGGCTTCGTCGTCACCTGCGAAGACGAGCCGCACCTCTCGCGACTGCCGCTGGCCCGCCGCCGCATCCGATACGGCTGGGCCGGGCACGCCGACTGGCGGCTGGAACGGTTCCAGGCCCGCCCTGGCGGCGGTGCGACGTTCGCGGTGCGACGGCCAGACGGCGAGCACCGCACGTTCGACATGCTGCTCTCCGGGCGGCACCATGCCGCCAACGCCGTCGCGGCGCTGGCGCTGACCCGCGAGCTTGGCGTACCCGAATCGGCGGCACGCGCGGCGCTGGCAACGTTCCAGGGCACCCGTCGCCGCTTCGAGACGGTGGCCCAGGCTGGCGGCATCTGGGTGGTGGACGACTACGCGCACCACCCGACGGCCGTCGCGGCCAACATCAGCGCGGCCCGAGATGTGCATTGTGGGCGGATTGTGGCTCTCTTCCAACCGCACACGATCCATCGTACGTTGGTGCTGCTTGACGAACTGCGGGCATCCTTCACCGACGCTGACCGCGTGATCCTGGCCCCGATCTACCAGCCGACTGGACGAAGTAGCGACGTGCCGCCGATTACCTCGGAGGCGGTTGTGGCCGGCATGGCACACCCGGACGCGGAGGCCGCGCCGTCGCTGGACGCCGCCTACGCGCTGGCCCGCTCCGAGCTACAGTCCGGCACCCTGGTGCTGGTCCTCGGGGCAGGGGACATCACGGCGGTAGCGCGGCGGCTGGCCGCAGATGTGCGCCAGATGACAGCAGCCAGCGAACAAACCCTGCCCGCCAGTGTCGCCGTGCCGGCCCACCGGTCGGCAGCCGAGGCGGCGTTGTGAACGCCCTGGCCGGACTGCCCTTCGCCCTGCCTGAGCAGATCCCGCTCGGGCGCTACACCTCGCTGCGCGTCGGCGGGCCGGCCGCGTGGTTCCTGTCCAGCGACAACGCCGTGCCACTGGTGCAGGTGCTGACCGCCGCCCACGAGGCCGGCCGGCCGGTACTCTGGCTGGGCGGCGGCTCCAACCTGTTGATCTCGGACGACGGCGTGGACGGCGTTGTCCTGCGCTATACGGCGACCGGCCACGAAATTGAGCATCATGGAAGCGGCAACCTGCTGGTGCGGGTCCTCGCCGGCACCAGCTTCTCGAATCTGGCGCGGCGTTTGGCCCGCGAAGGCATTGGCGGGCTGGAGTGGGGCGCAAGCGTCCCCGGCACCATCGGCGGGGCGGTCGTGAACAACGCGGGCGCGTTTGGCGGCTGCATGGCAGACCATCTGGTCGAAGCCGAGATCGTCGGGGCGGACGGCGCGACGCGAACCCTCGCGGCCGACGAACTCCAGTACGCCTACCGCACCAGCATCCTCAAGCGCGGCGAGCGCGGGCCGGTGCTAGTTACCTCGGCGCGGCTGCGGGTCCACGCCGCCGATCCTGACGCCGCGATGGCCCAGATACTGGCCAATCAGGCCAAGCGCACCGCCAGCCAGCCGCGACAACTGAGTGCCGGCAGCATCTTCGCGAACCCGCCAGGCGACCATGCCGGGCGACTGATCGAGGCGGCGGGCCTGAAGGGCGCACGGCGCGGCAGCATCGAGATCTCGACGCATCACGCAAACTTCATTGTCAACACCGGCAGCCGGTCCGAGGGCGCGACGGCGGCGGGCGTCCTTGCACTTATCCGACTCACACAAGACACCGTCTTGGAGCAGTTCGGCGTCTGGCTGAAGCCGGAAGTGCAACTGGTCGGGCGGTGGCGGGCCGAAGAGGTGGCTGCGCTCCGCCAGCCGGCCAGGAAGGCCGCCGTATGAGTGTCGCCCGCCAGCGCTACTCATATGCCCCCGTGCAGCCAGCCGGGCCAGCCTACGCCCCTGAGCCGCGAATGCCGTCGCTCCGCGCCTGGATTGTTTCAAAACTCCTGGCGGTTTGCCTGTTGTTCGGTGCTTCCGGGCTGCTGTATCATGTTGCCGCTTCCGACGACTTCGTCATTCGCGAAATCGTCGTGGCCGGCTCCCAGCTCGTTCCGTCAGCTGAGATCGAGCGCACGTCAGCGGTGACGGGACTGAACATCTTCTGGCTCAGGGAAGAGGAGGTCGGCCACCGATTGCAGGCGATCGCAGCGATTCAATCAGTGCGAGCGCGCACGGTGCTGCCGGACCGGCTCGAAGTCCGGATCGTCGAGCGGACGCCGGTAGCCGTCTGGCAGAATGGTGGAATGTCGTACCTCGTGGATGCTGAGGGGCGCGTCCTGCGGGAGACAGACGTCGCGGTGGCGCTGCCGAGAATTCGGGACGTTGACCCGCGGCCAGTCTTGCCTGGCGGGACGGTTGATCGTGCCGCGTTGTCCACAATGTTCCAGTTACAGCAGTTGTTGCCACGGGTCGCAGGCATGACGCCACGCGAGTTGGAGTACAGTCCAGACTCCGGTGTGACGATGCTGACCGAGGCGGGACCTCGCGTCCATTTCGGTGGCGACGACGATCTTGAGTGGAAGGTGAATGTCCTGGTCGCGGTGCGCCGAGAAATGGATCGGCTCGGACAGCGACCAGAGCTGATAGATGTGCGTTTTAGGGATCGACCGTATGTGCGCTAAGATGCGCGCTGACGGTATCCAATCGGTGAAAGCGAGCTAGGTCCAATACATGGCGCGAGAGCGAATCGTAGTCGGGATTGATGTCGGGACGACCAAGGTCTGTACCTTGATCGCCGCTGTCTCGCCTGAGGACCAACTCGAAATCATTGGCGCGGGCATCACGCCGTCGCGCGGGATGCGGCGTGGCGTGGTCGTCGATGTGGACGACGCAGTGCAGGCCATCAGCGCCTCCGTGCAGAAGGCCGAGCAGCAGTCCGGCTACAAGATCATGAGCGCGTTCGTCGGTATCTCCGGCGCGCACATCAGTTCGACGAACAGCCACGGGGTCGTCGCTGTCCGCCGCACGGACAACGTGATTACGGAAGACGACATTGAGCGCGCTCTCGAAGCTGCGAAGGTCGTCAACCTGCCGCACGACCGCGAGGTCATTCACGTCGTGCCGCGCCACTTCGTCATTGACGGCCAGGAAGGCATCAACAACCCGGCCGGCATGCTCGGGCGGCGGCTGGAAGTCGAAACCACCGTGGTGACGGGCACCCAGACGGCGATTCACAATCTGTCGCGCTGCATCGAGCAGGTCGGCGTGGGGATCGACGCGCTGGTGGTGCAGCCGCTAGCGGCCGGCGAGGCCGTACTCACAACCGCCGAGAAGGACATGGGCGTCGCGCTGGTAGACCTGGGCGGCGGCACGACCGATGCCGGCGTCTTCATCGACGGCTCAATCTCGTATATCGCGGCAGTGCCGGTCGGCGGCAACCACATCTCGAACGACATCGC
The DNA here is from genome assembly GCA_038318015.1 of Chloroflexota bacterium. GTDB lineage: Bacteria > Chloroflexota > UBA6077 > UBA6077 > JACCZL01 > JADZEM01. The sequence continues at coordinate 43,479 of JBBQBU010000001.1, forward strand.
GGTCGGCTTGCGAACGCCGTTTCTGGCCGCCGATGAGATCAAGATTCGCCACGGCTACGCGATCTCGGAGGCCATCGAAGAGGACCGCGTCATCGACATTGCGTCGTACGATGCGGGCGACGGTGACCCGATCTCGCGCCGCGAACTGGCACAGATCATTGAGGCGCGGCTCGAAGAGACGTTCGAGCTGGTGCGCGAGAGCCTGGAGCGCGGTGGCTTCGAAGTCGGGCGGTCCGGGCGCGAGGGCGGCATCCCCGGCGGCATCGTGCTGGTGGGGGGCACGGCTCAGCTTCAGGGTATCCGGCGGCTGGCCGCAGAAGTCTTCAATACATCCGTCAGAATTGGTACGCCCACTGGCATGTTCGGTCTGGTAGAGTCCATTAGCAATCCCGCATATGCGGCCAGCGTGGGCCTGCTGAAGTGGGGTCTATCACAATCAGATGAGTATGGCGGTCCTGTTGGCGATGGCGCAGTATCCCGACTCAAAGAGTGGCTGCGTAGCTTCTTCCCGGAGTGATACGCATTGCGGCATCTGTCCGGGGTGCGCGTAGGAGGCGACGGTGAACGGAGAGGGTGAGGTCTCGGCGAGAATCGTCGTCGTCGGCGTCGGCGGTGGTGGCTCGAACGCCGTGAATCGCATGATCCAGGCCGGTGTTCATAGCGTCGAGTTCGTCGCGGTGAATACGGACGCCCAGGCATTGGCTCGTTCCGATGCCCGCCACCGGATTCGGATTGGCGAGAAGCTCACGCGCGGCCTCGGGGCGGGTGGGCAGCCCCAGGTCGGGCAGCGCGCCGCCGAAGAGTCGCAGGAACTGATCTACGACATTCTGCGCGGCGCGGACATGGTGTTCGTGGCGGCGGGCATGGGCGGCGGTACCGGTACCGGCGCTTCCCCGGTGGTCGCCAGCATCGCCCGCGAGCTCGGTGCCCTGACGGTCGGCGTGGTGACGAAGCCATTCACCTTCGAGGGCCGCAAGCGGATGGCGGCCGCAGATGAGGGCATCAACCAGCTACGCCAGCGCGTTAACACGCTCATCACCATCCCCAACGACAAGATGCTGTCGGTCATCGACAAGCGGACCTCACTTGAGCAAGCGTTCGGTGTGGTGGACGATGTGCTGCGCCAGGGCATCCAGGGCATCTCGGAGCTGATTACCGAACCAGGCCTCATCAATGTGGACTTCGCGGACGTGAAGGCGATCATGTCCGAGCCGGGCAACGCCCTGATGGCGATTGGCCGGGGCAGCGGCGATCAGCGCGCGATCGATGCGGCGAACCAGGCCGTGTCAAGCCCACTGCTCGACGTGTCGATGGAAGGGGCACGCGGCGTCCTCTTCAACATCACCGGCGGCGGCGACTTGACGCTGGCGGAGATCAACGACGCGGCCGAGATCATCAACCGAGCGGCAGACCCGGACGCCAACATCATCTTCGGCACGGTAACGGACCCGTCGATGGGCAATGAGGTCAAGATCACGCTAATCGCGACCGGATTTGACCAGGCCGAACCTGGCTACGGCAACCGGCGTGAGTACGGCGGTGGCGGTGGTGGTGGCCGCTCCCCCAGCCGGCCGCGCTTCCCGGTGGACGACCCGCAGCCGCTGCGCTCGCCGCGCTCCCCGGGTGGCAGCGGAGATGACCCATCGCCTTTCGACGACGACGCCAACGAATTCGACGAGCCGCCATTCTTGCGGCGACGGCGCGGGCAGCGCTGACGCTCTCGCCCAGATGGCCGACGACGGACTTCCGCTCGCGACGTTTCCCTCAATCACCGGGCGCGCCATCCGGCACGGTGTCAC
>JBBQBU010000002.1:0-37279 GCA_038318015.1 Chloroflexota bacterium
GACCAGTGGACCGGAGTTTGACGCGCTGGAGTTGGTGCGCAAGGACTGGGAAACACTGGGCCTGAAGATGGCGCTCAAGAGCACGCCGCGCGAGACGTACGTGCCGCGTGGCAACAACGGTGAGCTACAGATTGCCACCTGGGGCACCGACCGTGGCCTGGAGCCGTTTGTGGACCCGGTCTACGTCTTCCCGTACGACGAGCGGTCGTGGATGGCGCCAGCCTGGGGGCTCTGGTTCAAGTCTGGCGGCCAGCGTGGCGAGAAGCCCGAGGGCGACGTCGCGAAGGCTCAGGAGCTGTTCGGCCAGTTCCGCTCAACGGTGGACCCGGCCAAGCAGATCGAGATCGGTAAGCAGATCGTCAAGCTGGAGTCGGAAAACATCTGGATCATTGGGACGGTCGGCGCAGTGCCGTCCATCGTCGTCGTGAAGAACAACTTCCGCAATGTGCCTGAGGAGGCCGTCACGGACTGGATTTTCATGAGCCCCGGCAACCTCGACCCGGCTCAGTTCTTCTTCAAGAAGTAAGGACGGAGGTGATGGGTCATAGGTCTTGGGTCATGGGGGGCGAGTAGCATCGTGACGATCGGCAGGCCTGCAATCAGCGGCTTCAGAGAACTCAGGGTCTGGCAATCGTCGATGATGCTCGTTGAAGCGGTCTATCTCGTAACTCGTGACTTTTCCCGTGACGAGACCTACGGCCTGAGGGCACAAGTGCGCCGAGCAGCGGTTTCAGTACCATCAAATATCGCAGAGGGACACGCACGCGAGCACCTGGGGGAGTACCTGCATCATCTTTCGGTGGCGCAAGGATCCCTGGCTGAGGTTGAGACTCAGTTAGAGATCGCAGGTCGCCTCGGGTACCTCGCAGCGGATCAGTTCGCAAGACTGCTCCAGGATGTCGGGGCGCTCGCTCGACAGTTGAAGGCCCTCCGCATCGCGCTGGAACGCAAAGTCTCAACGCATCGCCGGAGCGTCGAGACGCCAGACTGACCCATGACCCATGACCCATGACCCATGACCCATGACATAGGACCGATCACCCATGCTCACGTATATCGTCCGGCGACTATTCGGGATGGTACCCACGCTGTTCGTGGTGTCGGTCCTGACGTTCATCATCATTCAGGCACCGCCCGGCGACTTCCTGACCACGCTGAGTACCCAGATGGCCGAGGGCGGCGGCGGCATCGACGAGAGTGCGTTGGAGGCCATGCGGAAGCAGTACGGCCTCGACCAGCCGATGTATATGCAGTACCTTGCCTGGGTGGCCGGCTTCCCGCGCGGCGACTTCGGCTACTCCGTCGAGTGGAAGACGTCAGTCGCCGATCTTATTGGTGGGCGACTCGGGTTTACCTTGCTCTTTTCGGTGCTGGCGCTGATCTTCACCTGGATCGTCGCCATACCGATTGGCATCTACTCCGCGACGCACCAGTACAGTTGGGGCGATGTCGTCCTGACGTTCATCGGGTTCCTGGGGCTGAGTATCCCCGCGTTCATGCTCGGGCTGGTCTATCTGTTCATCGCGGCGTTCTGGTTCAACGCCTCGGTGGGCGGCCTGATGACGCCAGGCCTCGAAAGCGCCCCCTGGGGGCCAGAGAAGATCCTGGATGTCGTGAACCATCTGCTCTGGCCGACCATCATCGTGGGGGCGGCCGGCACCGCGCAGTTGATCCGCATCATGCGCGGCAATTTGCTGGAAATCCTCGGGCAGCAGTACATCACTACCGCCCGCGCGAAGGGCTTGACAGAAAACGTCGTCGTAAACAAGTACGCCGTCCGCGTCGCGATCAATCCGCTGGTCAGCGTGATGGGCATGGAGTTGCCGAACCTCATCAACGGCGCGACGCTGTTGGGTATCGTGCTGTCCCTGCCCACGATCGGGCCGATGTTCCTGAACGCACTCAAAAACCAGGATATCTACCTTGCTGGCACCATCCTCGTGATGCTGGCCGTGCTGCTGATGGTTGGCAACCTCCTGGCCGACGTAACGCTGGCCTGGGTCGATCCAAGGATTCGGTACGAATGAGCACCGTCGTTCAGCCTGGGGGATGGTCTTACCCCGAAGAGACCGCTGACGCTCCTGTCGAGCACGAGGCCATCAGCGCGGCCGACGAAAAGCGCTACGCCCGCACGCAGCTGCAGATTATCTGGCTCAAGTTCGTGCACAACCGCGCGGCAATGGCCGGCGGTGCCGTCATCCTGGCGCTGTACCTCGGGGCGCTCTTTGCGGGGTTCCTCGCGCCGTACGACGCCGATCTGCGCGTCGACGCCGCCATCTACGTGCCGCCGCAGCCCATCTATCTGGTGGATGACGGCAAGTTCTACCCCCACGTCCTCGGCGTGACGCGCACCATCGACCGCGAGACGTTGCGGCGCACCTACCTGCCGGACCCGTACACCAAAATCCCCGTCCAGTTCTTCGTGAAGGGCGAGCCGTACAACCTGTTCGGCTTCATCCCGCTGGAGACGCACCTGTTCGGCATCGCTGACAAGGAGTGGGGCGTCTTCCTGCTTGGCACCGACCGCCAGGGGCGCGATCAGCTCTCGCGGCTGATCGTCGGCAGCCAGATCTCCCTGTCCATCGGACTGGTCGGCGTGACCCTCAGCCTGCTCATCGGGTCGGTGATGGGCGTCGCCAGCGGCTACTTCGGCGGCTGGATCGACGACGTGATGCAGCGCACCATCGAGGTGATCCGCTCGTTCCCGTCGATCCCGCTGTGGATGGCGCTGGCGGCCGCGTTCCCGCCGCACTGGCCGCCGTTGCAGGTGTATTTCGCCATCGGCGTGGTGTTGTCTCTGATTAGCTGGACCTGGCTGGCGCGACAGTTGCGCGGCAAGGTGCTGGCCCTGCGGGAAGAAGAGTACGTGCTGGCGGCACAGTTGGCCGGCGGCAGCGACTGGCGCATCATCTTTAAGCACCTGATCCCCTCGGCCACCAGCCACATCGTCGTGATCGCGACGTTGGCGATCCCGAACATGATCCTGGCCGAGACGGCGCTGACGTTCCTGGGCATCGGCATTCGGCCGCCGCTTGTGAGCTGGGGCACCCTGCTGCAAGAGGCCCAAAATATCCAGACGCTCGCGCACTTCCCTTGGCTCCTGATGCCGGTCGTCTTTATTGCGACGGCTGTGCTGGCGTTCAACTTCCTGGGCGACGGGCTGCGCGACGCGACCGACCCCTATTCGATGGTGTAGCTATGACGATGCCACTACCAGTCCAGTCGGGCCAGTCAAACCAGACGCTGCCGTCACCCCGGGCGCACAGCGGCTCGCTGCTGGAGATTGACGATCTCAAGACCCACTTTTTTACGCGTGACGGCGTCGTCAAGGCCGTAGATGGCGTGACCATTGACGTCAAGCCTGGCGAAACGGTCGGGCTGGTCGGCGAGTCCGGCTGCGGCAAGAGCGTCACCGCGCACACGCTCCTGCGGCTCCTGCCCCCGAAGGTCAGCCGCATCGTCGGCGGTCAAGTGCGCTTCACGCGTCGCAACGGCCAGACCGTGGACATGACGAAGATCGACCCGAAAGGCAGCGAGATTCGGAGCATTCGCGGCAACGAGATCGCGATGATCTTTCAGGAGCCGATGACCTCTCTGTCACCCGTGCACACCGTCGGCAGCCAGATTGCCGAGGCGATCATGCTGCACCGCGCGGCAAACAAGCACGACGCCTACCTTCAGACCGTCGAGGCGCTGAAGCAGGTCGGCATCGGCAACGCCGAACAGCGCTTCTTCGAGTACCCGCACCAGTTATCGGGTGGGTTGCGGCAGCGCTGTATGATCGCGATGGCCCTGTCGTGCAACCCGCGCTTGTTGATCGCTGACGAGCCGACGACGGCGCTAGACGTGACAATCCAGGCGCAGATTCTGGAGCTCTTGAAGAAGCTCCAGGCCGACTACGGCATGGCGATCCTGATGATTACCCACAACCTGGGCGTCATCGCGGAGATGGCTGACCGAGTCGCTGTGATGTACATGGGCAAGGTCGTGGAGATGGGCGACTCGCGGACCATCTTCAATCAACCCCAGCACCCGTACACCATCGGGTTGTTGCGGAGCCTGCCACGCGTCGGCAAGAACGTGAAAGTACGGCTGGCGTCGATCCCCGGCAGCGTGCCCGACCCGTTCAACCTGCCGCCGGGCTGCAGCTTCTACCCGCGCTGCCCGGCCCCCAAGCGTGCCAGTTGCCAGGAGCCGGTGCCGCTCCAAGAACTCGAACCCGGCCACTGGGTCCGGTGCACGCTGTACGAGCCGAGTCGGACCATCCCGCTGGGGGTGACGGCATGACGACGCACGACATCGCGCCGGCCCCGACGGCCGCCGACGCCGCCGAGAAGCCGACCGGCGAACTGCTGCTGGATGTCCGCGACATCAAGAAATACTTCCCGATCCAGCGGGGATTGCTGCGGCGCACGGTCGGCTACGTCAAGGCGGTGGACGGCGTCAGCTTCCAGATCAACGAGGGCGAGACGCTCGGACTGGTCGGGGAGTCCGGCTGCGGCAAGACGACGACCGGCCGGATGGTGCTGCGGGCATCCAAGCCGACCAGCGGCGAAATCTGGTTCCGCCACGAGGGGCGGATGCAAGACCTGACGCCGATGTCGCGGAAGCAGTTGAAGCCGATCCGCCGTGATATGCAGGTCATCTTTCAAGACCCGTTCTCCTCGCTGAACCCGCGCATGACCGTGCTGGAGATCATCGCCGAGCCGCTGGTGATCCACGGCATCACGGATGGCGACGAGATCAACCGGCGCGTCCGCGACCTGCTGGAGATGGTCGGGTTGCGCGTGCAGCACATGAACCGCTTCCCCCACGCGTTCAGTGGCGGCCAGCGGCAGCGCATTGGCGTGGCGAGGGCGTTGGCGCTAAGCCCGAAGCTGATTGTCGCCGACGAGCCGGTCTCGGCGCTGGACGTGTCGATCCAGGCACAGGTGCTCAACCTGCTCAAAGACCTGCAGGCGCGGCTCGGGCTGGCCTACCTGTTCATCTCGCACGACCTCTCCGTTGTGGAGCACATCTCGGACCGCGTGGCCGTAATGTACCTGGGCGGCATCGTGGAGATCGCGTCGGCGCAGCGGGTCTACGCAACGCCGAAGCATCCGTACACCGAGGCGTTGCTGTCAGCCATCCCGAAGGGCAATCCCGACGAGCACAGCAAGCGGATCATCCTGCAAGGAGACGTGCCGAATCCCGCGAACCCGCCGGCCGGTTGCACGTTCCATCCGCGCTGCCGGTTTGCGCAGGACATCTGCAAGACGGAGAAGCCGCCGCTGATCGAGATCGAGCCGGGACATCAGGCGTCGTGCCACTTCGCGAAGGACCTGCAGCTTATCGGCATCGAGCACTGACCGAGCGATCACCCGGCTGCGACACACACGTTAGCCCGGCGCAAGATCCTGCTCGTACACTCTGGTCAGATCACGGGCAGGAGGCAGTGATGGGCGGCACGGTCGAAGGTATCTTCGTCGCGGCGAAGCCGGGCGAGCCGATGCGCCCAGTGCCTGAGGTCGTGGGCAAGGCCGGGCACGGCCTCGTCGGGGACCGCCACTACCGCGCGTCACTCACCAGGAAGCGGCGGCTGACGATGGACGACCTGTCGCTGGTGGAGGCCGAGGTGCTGGAGGCGCTGCGCGATGAGTACGGCATCGAACTGGCACCGGACGAGACGCGCCGAAACATCCTGGTGCGCGGTGTCCGCCTCAACGACCTGATCGGGCAGCGCTTCCGGCTCGGCGGGATGCTCTGTGAGGGCATCGAAATCTGCCAGCCGTGCGCGCACATGCAGCAGAAGGTCGGCAAGCCGGTGCTGAAGCCGCTGGCGCACCGTGGCGGCCTGCGCGCCCGCATCCTTGAAGGCGGCGCTGTGCGCGTCGGCGATGGTGTGGCCGCACTGGAAGCCCCCGCCCGCACCTGACGGCGTACCCTCACCTCCTCCCCTCTCCCACGAACGGCGGCTCGAATATCGGCTGCGCCGACATCCTAACGGCTTCGCCGTCTCTCCGCGTCGCAAGCAGGAGAGAGGAGGAGGTGTCTCACGCTGGGGTCAGTAGGGGATGCCCTGCTCCAGGTAGTCGGCGCGCGGCTCGTGGCCGAGGCCCGGCGCGTCGGAGACGTGGAAGAAGCCGTCGTGCACATCGAACGGCGGGTCCATCACCTGCTGGTACTTCTTCAATTCCGAGTATGCAATCTCCAGGCGGAAGAAGTTGGACGTGGACATCATCGTCTGCGCGCCGGCAATGAGCGTGATCGGCCCAGTCGCGTCGTGCGGAGAGATCGGGATGAAGAACGTCTCGGCCAGCGTGGCGATCTTCTTCATCTCCGAGATGCCGCCCGTCCGGATGATGTCCGGCATGATGTAGTCTGCCAACTTCTGCTCGAGGACCGGGCGGAACTGCCAGCGCGTGTACAGCCGCTCGCCCACGCAGATCGGCACGTCCGTCTGGTCGCGGAACTGGCGCAGCGCGTCCCAATTCTCTGGCGGCACCGGCTCCTCGAACCAGCCGATGCGGTACGGCCGGAGGTGGTTCGCCAGGCGGACGGCGGTCGGCATGTTGAAGCGGCCATGCGCGTCGATGAAGATCTCGACGTTATTGCCGATCTCGGTGCGGATCGCGTCGATTATCTCGACTGCGGCGTAGTCCTCGTGCGACGGGTAGTTGGCCGCGTAGCCCGCGAGGTACGCCGCGCCGCGCTTGAACGGGTCAAGCTTAATGGCCGTGTGGCCCTCGTCCACCGTCGCGCGGGCCGCCTTTGCGTACTGCTCTGCCGTCTCGCAGCCGTCAAACCAGCCGTTGCTGTACAGCACCAGATTCTCGTGGAACTTGCCGCCAAGTAGCTCGTAGATCGGCAGGCCGAGCATCTTGCCGCGAATGTCCCAGAGCGCGATGTCGATGCCCGAGATTAGCGCCGAGACGAACCCGAGCGACCCCAGCGAGTTGAAGCTGGCATACAGCTTGTGCCAGATGAACTCAATCCGCGTCGGGTCTTCGCCAATCAGGATCGGGGCCAGCCGGCTGGCCGCCGCCGCGACGACGCCGCTGTGCGGGCCGCTGGACGCCTGCCCCCAGCCATAAACGCCTTCGTCGGTATCAACTTTGAGGAAGACCCACGGGTAGCGCGTACCCGGCAGGTGGTAGGCCGTTACATTGGTGATCTTCACCGATCAGCTCCTGAGTGTGAGTTGGCCGCGCAGGCTCCCCGCCGGAGGGCGGACCGCGCGGCGGCACGGCACCGTGCGTGTCGCCCGTTTATCGCACATTGTCGGCAGGGCCGCACCTCGGCACGGGCGGGCGGCCCATCGCAGAACCGACCGCAACTGGGCGTATCAGGCGTCGGCGGGCAGCCCCCGCTGCCACTCGATCTGCGCGCGCAAGCCGTCTTCAAGGGCCGTTTTCGGCTGCCAGCCAAGCTCATTGCGGGCCTTGTCGGTCACGGCCAGGGCGTCGCGCTGCTCGCCGATGCGGGCCGGGCCGTGGACAACGTTGGTCGTCTGGCCCGCCAGCCGCTGGATGGTGTCTACGATCCAGTTTGCCGACCGCGACTCGCCGCCGCCGACGTTGTAGACCTGCCCCGGCCGCCCCTCAATGGCCGCACGGATCGTCGCATCTACCGCGTCCTCGACGTAGGTGTTCCCGCGCGTCTGCTCGCCGTCCCCAAAGATGGTGATGGTCTCGCCGCGCAGCACCTTCTCGACGAAGATGGTGTAGCCCATGTCCGGGCGCTGGCGCGGCCCGTAGACCGAGAAGTAGCGCACCGCAACGACCGGCAACCCAAGCTCGGACTGATAGGCGAACGCCAGGTTCTCGGCGCAGAGCTTGGTGGCACCGTACGGGGAGATCGGTGCGGTCGGGGCGTCCTCGGCGCAACTTGAGCCGCGCCCGTACACCGACGACGTGGACACCTGCACGAACGCCTGCGGCTTCACACCGCGCGCGGCTTCCAGAAGCCGCTGCGTCGCCAGGATATTGCAGGTCATGTACTCCTCGAACCAATCCCAGCTACGGAGCAGGCCGGGCATCGCCGCCTCGTGGTAGATCACGTCGGCCCCGTCCACGATGGGCGCAAGGTCGGCCGTGCGAAGATCCGCCTCGACCAACTGGAACTTCGGGTGCGCCAGCAGCGCGATGAGGTGGCGCTCCTTCCGGGCGCGCGGGTAGTAGGCGTGGAACATGTCCACCCCGACGACCTCATGACCCTCTCGCAGCAGCCGCTCAGAGAGGTGTGAGCCGACAAACCCGGCGGCACCGGTGACAAGACAGCGCATAGCATCCTCCGCCGCGAATTACAGCAGACTGCGCGCCGCCGGGCCAACTCGGGACACGAGTTTGGGCAACGTTGGAGGGGTGCGGCAGACTCACCCGTATAATTCGAGGCCCGAAGGACGGCCAACTGTGGTCGCCGTGGGCACGAGGTGGATCAGTCGTCCCGATGCCCCAGGCTCGCCCACTGATTTTCGGCGCTGCCCTACTGTCGCTGGCGCTGCCAGGCCATCCGCTTGCGCTGCTGGGCGGATTGCCGCTTGATCTGCCCGCGATCTGGCTTGCCCTGCTCGTCGTCGGGTGGGCCGTGCTGCTGCCCGGAGCGCCACCGCGCGGACGGCTGCTGCTTGGCGGTCTCGCTGCCGTGGGGCTGCTGCGGGTACTCGTCGGGCTGGTCGCTCCGAGCTACGGGCTTGACGGAACGTACCGGCTTGATTCGGCCACGCAGCCGGCCGGCGAGAACTGGCCGCGCGGGGCGCAGGTGGCAGGGCGCCTGGACTTCCGGGGCGACGAGTTCCCGGTGCATTTCATCAATGACGTCCGATACCTGAACTTCTACACGCCGAATCAGCCGAAACGCGACCTGTTGCCGTTCGCCGCACGCTGGACCGGCTTACTGGTCATGCCGGCGGCCGGCGAGCAGACGCTGTCGCTCGAAGCGAACGGGCCGGCGACGCTCGAACTCGGGAGCGCGGCCACGGGCGGCGTGCAGCGCGTCAGCATCGACCAGCCGGGCCGGCTGCGCGACGCCACGCTGACGGCGACGCTGCCGTCCGGCCTCATCCCGATCACCGTCACGTACCAGCGCCCGGACGAGGCGATGCCGTGGCTCGTCGTCCGTAACGGCCCGCCCGTCACAGACGGTGAACCGCTCGGCGGGGTGCAACTGGTCCGGGCAGGCACTGGCGACACCGCCGTTGCCCGGGACGGCTGGCTGCGGCCGTTGGCGCTGGCCCTGGACGGCCTGTTCGTCGGGCTGCTCGGCGTCGGGTTTGCGGCGCATCTGCTGGCGACGCTGCGGGGCCGGCGGTCGGCCAGCACTGAGCCGGCAGGTGACGGCCAGCCCGAAGCGCCTGGAGCGTGGGCACCGCGCGGCCTGGAGCGCGTGTTGCTGGCCCTCTACGTCGTCGTCGCCGTCGGCTTCGAGATTCGTGACCATCAGCATCTGTTCGGCCGCGCGATCATCCTGTCGGGCGGCAACGACTGGCTCGCCTACGAGGGCTTCGCGCGGGACATCCTCACCAACGGACTGTTGTTGACTGAGGGCCGCGCGCTCGGTCAGGGCGTCCCGTTCTACTATCAGCCGCTCTACATTTACTGGGTCGCTCTGACGCATCTGGTGCTCGGCGAAAGCCTGTTCGCGCCGCTGTTGATGAACACCGCCCTGGGAATTGCGGCCGGCGTCGGCGTCTACTGCCTGACCAGGAGCCTGTTCGGGCGGGGCGCGGCGCTGGCGGCCTTGCCGTTGTTCGAGGTCGCCCGGCAGACGGTCTTCGCGCCAACCGCCGGCCTGCTGCTCTCTGAAAACCTGATCTTCCCGCTGGTGCCGGTCTTCTTGCTGCTGTTCGCCCGCCTCGCAGTGACCGGGCGCGTCGGGTTGGCCGTCGCGGCAGGCTTCGTGCTCGGGTTGGGCGGCCTCGCCCGGACGACGCCGCTGGCGCTGCTGCCGCCCGCGCTGCTGATCCTGCTGCTGGCGTGGCGCAGGGTCCGTCTGGGGCGTCTCGCCTTCGGCTCGGATCGGCTGGCGCTTGGTTGGCGCGCGACGGTCGTCCGGCTGGCTGTTGTTGTCGTCGCCTGCACGCTGACACTGGGCATGGCCACGACCCGCAACTATCTGGTGTCGGGCCGCCCGGTGCCGATCACCAGCAGCGCCGGCGCGAACCTCTGGGAGACACATCGGCCGTCCAGCAAGGTCGATCTGTCGCGCATCGACCGTGACCCGTTGTACGAACGCCTGCAACTGGACCGCACGACCCGCGAGGTAGTGGAGTTCATACGGCAAGACGCGGCCGGCTATGTCGGCACGCTGGTCCCGATGTTCTTGTTTGCGGTGGGGGTGCAGGGCGCAGTCGTCGGCACCTGGGACGTGCAGCCGATCCTGTTCGGCCTCTGGGTGACCTATCTGCTGGCGTCGCTGGCGATGCCCTGTGCCCGTACCTTGCCGACGCTCTTCCTGCACGCGTTCATCTGGAGTCACCTTGCCCAGATGACCATCTTCTTCTCGCACCAGTACGGCTTCCGGCTGATCCTGCCGATGTATGTCGCGATGGTACCGGTCGTCGCAGCGGGTGTTGCCGCTGTTGTCGCGAGGGTCGCCCGGCTGCTGACACTGCTCGGGGTGTTCCTGCCGGCTCGCGCGTCGTTGCCGCCCGTCACGCGAGTGGCGCTGGCGCTGGTGGCGTTTGCGGGGGGTGCGGCTGGCCTGGGGGCGATCGACTGGCGCAGCCCGGACGCGGCCCGAGAGGCGTTCTATGCGGTGAGCGGCGACGTGGCGATAGCAGTCCGGCAGGCGGCGCGCCCAGATCTGATGCGGCGGGTAGCCTCGGCGTATTTCGTGGGCGACGACAGCCGCTCGACCGACGTGGCCTATCTCAATGGGCTTGCGTTCCCGACGCTGCGCTGGTTCGATGGCGCACGCGGGGTCGTGCTGCCGCCGCCCGGCGAGCAGGCGCTCTATGTCATGCCCGACCGCGCCGCCGCCGACGTGGCGAAACAGTGTCTAGGCAGCAGCGCCAGCATTGGCCGCGAACGAGACCCGGTGGTCGGCGTCGGGCTGGAGCTGTTGCTCGCCTCGGCGGGCACCGGCGACTGCACGATGCCACGACTGCCTATCGGCGCGCCGTTCGGTGAGGGACAGGACGCGACGGCGCGGCTGCTCGGCCTGGACGGGCCGGCCTCCACCGAGCCGGGCCGCACGCTCGACGTGATGATCGCCTGGGAGGCGCTCGGGCGTCCGCGCAACCGCGCCCGGCCGCTGGTGACCCTGGTGGACAGTCGCGGGCGGCGCTGGGGACAGGCCGAGACGACGGCGTACCCAAGTTCGGCATGGCGGCCCGGCGAGCGGGCGGTTGGCGTCGCCCGGTTGGAGATCGACCCGACGTTGCCGCCCGGCGAGTACCGCCTTGATGGCGGCTTCAGCGCTGGCTCTGGGCAGGCGCGCCTGACCGGTGATGGCGTGTGGGGCGCTGCGGGGCTCGTCAGTGCGCGCGGGGCACCGCTGCGCCTGGTCAGCCGCTCCGCACCGCTGGCTGCCGACAGCCTGCCGCTTGACCGCCGCCTTGACGCAGCACTCGATGGTGGACGCCTCGTCGGCGTGGACTTCGACCGCGAGACGGCGCGGGCCGGCGAACGGGTGCGCCTGGGCCTGTTCTGGGAACCGCTTGGCGGGCGCGCCGAGGGCCGCGAGGTCAGTATCGTCGTGCGGCGGGGCGGGACGACCGTGCAGGAGTGGCGCGGCGTACCCGTTGACGGCACCTACCCGACGACCGCCTGGAAGCCCGGCGAAGTAGTACGCGACAACTGGGACATCACGCTGCCGGCCACGCTCAACGCCGGGCCGGTCGATATCGCGGCAGGACTCGCGGTACCCGGCCAGCCGCCCGCGCAGTACGTCGCCCTCGGCACTATGAACGTGCAGGCCGGCGACCGCGAGGTGCAGCCGCCGGAGATGCGGGCCAGCATCGGCGTGCGCTTCGCGAACGGCGCGCTGCTGCTCGGACTGGACTCCAAGACGCGGCGGGCGCGGGCGAACGACACCGCCGATTTCACGCTCGTTTGGCGGGCCGACGCGCCGCTGCCACGCGACCACACGGTCACCGTGGCGCTGCTGGACGAGGCCGGGCGCATCGTGGCCCAGCAGGAGAATGAGCCAGCCGGCGGGAAGCGTCCGACATCAGGGTGGACGGCGGACGAGTACATTGAAGACGGTTGGAAGGTGCGGATTCCCCGCGACGTGGCGCGCGGCCGGGTACGGCTGGCCGTCTCCCTGGTCGATCCGTTGACGAACCAGCGGGTGCCGACCGACACTGGCGGCGTCTGGGTCGAACTGCCTATTGAGGTGGGCGGCGAATGAGCAGGCGCTGGCTGGCCATGATGGTTGCGGGCTGCCTCGCGTACCTGCTGCTCGACGGCCACCCCGAAAGCTGGCTCAACGGGCTGCCGTGGCGACCGCTGTCACTCGGCGTGGCGGTGCTTGGCGGCGTCGTGCTATGGGTGGCGTGGCCCCGGCCCTCACCCCCCGACCCCCTCTCCCACTTGTGGGAGAGGGGGAGAGGGGTGAGGGCGGCGATGATCCTGGCCGCCGTAATCTGCGTGCTGGCGCTGGCGAAGAGCGTCGTCGGGGGGCAGGCGCTTCAGTCGGGGCTGCCCGGCTGGTACTTCGACAATAGCCGCTTTCAGGGGGACATGGAGCGCTCGTCGGACTTCCTGGGCGAGCCGTGGACCCGCCGCGAAAGCGAACTGTTCTTTGGCGGTGACGAGTTCCCGGCCTACTTCCTCAATGATGTGCAGCGCTTCAACTTCTTTGGGGCAGAGGCCGAGCGCCGCAAGAATCTGCCGTTCTCGGTGCGCTGGGACGGCTTCCTGTACGTGCCGGCTGACGGCACCTATCAGCTCTGGCTGACGGCCTCTGGCCCGGCTGCCCTGCGCCTGGACGGCAGGCAGGTGGCGCTGGTGGACGCTGACGGCCGCGAGACGACGCGTATTGCGCTGCCGCTGGCGGCCGGCTCGCACCCGATCAGGATCACGTATGCCCGCCGCCCGCCGCGCTCACCCGACCTGAAAATGGAGTGGGATGTTGGCGGTGAGCGCCAGCCGCTGCGAGTGCCGTACCTGTTCCCCGCCGACGTGACGCCCGCCCAATGGGCCACGGATCGGACAGTGCTCACGCTGTCGCGTGGGCTGGACGCGGCGTTCCTGGCGCTGGGAGGACTGGGCCTACTGGCGCTGATCGTCGGGGCGGCGGGGCAGGCCTGGCGGCAACCGTTGCTGCGCTGGCGGCTGCTGGAGCGGGCGCTGCTCGGCGTCTGGGTGGCTGCCGTCTTCGTGCAAGCGACGGTGCCGCGCCTCGACCGGCTGGACAAATTGGCGCTGCTCGGCGGCGGGCAGGACTGGCTGACGCACGAGAGTTTTGCCCGCGACATCCTCATCAACGGCCCGCTGATGACGCTCGGGAAGGCGCTCGGCGAGGGCCGCACGTTCTACGCGCAGCCGTTCTACCCGTACGCGCTGGCTGGGTTCCACGCGCTGACCGGCGAAGACCAGTTTGGCGTGCTGGCAGTACAAGTCTTCCTGGCGAGCATCTCCGGCGTTCTGCTCTACTTCCTGGCGAAGCGTCTGTTCGGGACGCCGGCGGCGCTGGTGACGTTCGGGCTGTACGTGCCGTTCTGGTTCTGGCACCTGGAGTGGGTCGCCTACCGCTTGATCTCCGAAGCGATTTACTTCACGATCTTGCCGGCGCTGCTGCTGACGCTGGTGCACTGCTACGACGAGCGCCGTCTGCGCGACCTGGCGGTAGCCGGCGGGCTGCTCGGCCTCGCCATTGTGACGCGCGGCCCGACGCTGCTGTACGTGCCGTTTGTTGCGGGCGTCATCTGGTGGGGATTCCGGCGGGCCGGCCTGTCGCGGGCGCTGGTCCTGCGCCGGCTGGCGGTCTTGTTCGCCTGCATGGCGCTAGTGGTCGGGCTGGTGCCGCTCCGCAATCTGATCGTTGCGGGCCAGCCGTCCGTGCTGGCTTCCAGCGGCGGCGTGAACCTCCAGAAGCTGCACCGGCCGTCCAACGGCGTGCGGCTGAACGTGGCGCAGGAACGGTGGTTTGCGCCGTACGTGCAAGACGCCCCAACCCGTGAGACCATCGAGTTCCTGCTGCAAGATCCGGCCGGCTACGCCTGGGCGTCAGTGCTGCTGGCGGCGTACACGCTGGGGTACG
This sequence comes from Chloroflexota bacterium, assembly GCA_038318015.1. GTDB lineage: Bacteria > Chloroflexota > UBA6077 > UBA6077 > JACCZL01 > JADZEM01. The sequence continues at coordinate 14,185 of JBBQBU010000002.1, forward strand.
GCGGCGCGGTCGAGGAAAGCCTCGTGACGGTCTGGCCGGAGCTGGTCGCGCTGAACGTCGTGTACCTGCTGACCATGCTGCTGCTGGCCCGCGCGCGGTCGCTGCGTTCGGCACTACTGCACGCCTTCGTGCTGATCCACTTCGCCACCATGGTCATCTTCGTGCCGTACGACTACGACAATCGGCTGGTGCTGCCGATGTACCTGCCGATCATCGTGATCGCGGGGGGCGGCCTTGCGGCGGCGCTCGGTTGGGCGGCCGGGCGCGTGCGACGCGGATCGGTTGCTGTTCCGACGACGCGGCCAGCGGTGCTGGCCGCGCGGGACGCCGAAACGTCATGACGGTAACGGCGAAATGCGGGGCGGGCGCAAGGGGCTTCGGTATACTAGCCCGAGCCACGCCGCCGGCCCGTTCGGCGCAGTAGGCTGCCAACTGATGGTAACGAATGTCGCTGAACACATCGCCACGCCCGCTGACGCTGCTCGCCTGACGCCGACGCCCGACCGGGTGCGCGGAGTGGCGGGCCTTGCCGCGCTGCCGATGGTGGTCGCGGTCTTGTGCGGCCTCGCCTTCTTCGCGGTCACGTGCTGGCTGGCGTTCGCCCGGCACGACATGTTCCTGACCGGCCGCTTCGATCTGGAGATTTACACCCAGGTCGTCTGGAACACCGGCCACGGTCGGCCATTCGAGACGACGCTGCTTAAGTCGAATCTGAGCCACCTTGCCGAGCATGTCGCCCTGGTGCTGGTGCCGATCTCATGGCTGTACCGCCTCTACCCCGACCCCAAGTTTCTGATTGCGCTGCAGCAAGGTGCGCTGGCGCTGCTGGGCCTGCCGCTGTTCGTTGTGGCGCGGCGGGCGCTTGGGTCGGGGTGGCAGGCCGTCCTCGTACTGGCCTGCTTCTACCTGACGCCGGCGATGGCCGGCGTGGCCCTGGACGACTTTCACGCAGTGGTCATTGCTGCGCTACCCCTCTCGGTGGGGCTGGCGCTGGTGCTGCTCGGGCGGCCCCGGCTCGGGGCGGCCATCGCGCTGTTAGCGCTGCCGGCCGAGGAAGAAACGGCCCTGGTCGTCATCGGTCTGGGGGCGTTGCTCTGGCTGCGCCGCGAGCGGTGGCTCGGCATCGGCGTGGCGGGGATCGCGGCCGCCTACCTGGGACTGCTGGTGCTGGTCGTGATGCCGAGTTTCCATGACGAGCGCACGCTTGAGTCGGTGGCTGGCAATCGCACCCTGAACCATTTTCAGGAGATCCGCGACGAGCCGAGCAAGGTGGCAGACCGGCTGTTTGGGGAGCGCGGGCGCGACGCGCTGCTATGGGCCGGCCTCTCGACGGGCGGGCTGGCGTTGTTGTCGCCGGCCACGCTTATGACGGCCCTGCCGTCGCTCGGCGCGCTGCTGTTTCAGAACCGCGATGACACGTTCGGTCGGCACTGGGTCGCGCCGCTGCTGGTCGGCCTCTGGATGGCGACGGCGGTCGGGCTGGCCCGCTTGCGCCGTGGACCGCCGCGCGCGGTTGGGCTGGTGCTGCTGGTCGCCGGGACCGCCGTCGCGTTCCGGCTGGTCAGCCCGTTGCCGGGCGGCGGGCGCTTCGACAACTCGCCGCTGCACCCCGACGAGCGCGCTCGGCTGTTGCAGCGCGCCGTCGAGCGTGTGCCGGACACCGGCGTCGTGGTCGCCAGCCCGAATCTGGTCGCACACCTGGCGAACCGCCCAGAGGCGTACGTCTTCCCGATTGACAGCCACTACGCCGAGGAGATGGGCTGGCGGAAGAAGCGCCCTGACTTCTACGCGCTCGACTTGATCGACGAACTCACGAACCGAGCGACCAACTCTGACCGCCTGAATCCGATGGCCGCCGACAAGCCGTACCAGGTGTGGTCGCCGGGCCATAAGGTGCTCGTGCTGAGCGAGGAAGCGCCGACGCCGATGTTCCAGACCGACGCCCGCTGGGGCGAGCGCGTCTGGCTGCGCGGCTACGATGTGGAGCAGGTCGCCGCCGGCACCCGCGTGACGTTTTACTGGGAGCGGTACGCTGAGGCGCGCGGACGGTACGACCGCGACCTTGACGTGGTAGATGCACACCAGCAGCCGGCCATGTTCGAGGAGGATATGGGGCTGTCGGCGGTCTACGGGCTGAACAAGTGGCGACTTGGGCAGACGATCATGGACGAGGTGCTGATTCCGCCGGTGGCTGGCCCGGGGCGCGTGCGCCTGCGGTGGGTGTCTGAGGAGAAGCGGACGCCGTTCAGGCTGCCGGACGGCGAGGATGCCCTGACCCTGTATATCGACACGGGGCGCTAGCATGCCGACGCGCACGGCATCCCGGACGGCTCCGGTGCTGCTGGTGGCAGGCGTGGCGGTGTACCTGCTGGTGCCGGGCCACCCGCTCGGCCTGCTGCGCGGGGTGCCGCTGGATTGGCTCGGCGTGGCGGCACTGTTCGGTGCGGGCACCTTGTTGTGGGGCTTCGGGCTGCCGCGCTGGCGACGTTCGGGCCTGTTGGCGGGCCTGATGCTGGCGCTCGTCGCCGCAAAGCTGGCGCTGTGGCTGGTGGCCCCGTCCTATGGGCTGGCGGCCTCGTACTACGCGCGGGCGCGGCTCGCCGGCACGCCCGAGCGGTCCACCGAGCAGCGCGGCGCGCAGTACACGCGCGTCGAGGCCAGCCCAGGCCGTGGCGGTTTCGCGCTCCACTTCTTCAACGACGTGGACCGCTTTAACTACTACGAAGCGCCAGACCCCGACCGCAACGCGCTGCCATTTGCCGTGCGCTGGGACGGCTACCTGCACGTCCCAGCCGACGGCGCGTATCCGCTGGCATTGACGGCACGCGGCGTGGCTGCGCTCTCACTGGACGGCGCGCCGATCCTCACCGTCGGGTCGCGCGAGGCGGAGACGACCGATCAGGCGACAGTGCCGCTGACACGCGGTGCCCATGCCCTGCGCCTCGACTTCACGCACCGGGGCGGCATCTCGCCGTCGCTGACCCTGGCCGCCGACCTGGGCGGCGGCGTGATTGGTGGCTTGACTGGAGGGCCGGGTGGCGGGCTAACGCGCCTGATGCCGCCGCTGGTCACGGTGGATGATGTCTCGGCGGACGCGCTTGCTCGCGACCGGCTGCTCGGCTGGCTGGCGTCGGCGCTGGACGTGCTGGTGCTGGGCGGTGTCGTGGCTGCGGCGGCGGCGGCCCTTGTAGCGCGCACGAAGACGCCGCGAACAACGACATCTCTCTGCGTCGGCGTTTCACGTCATCCGGAGGGCTCCCCTCTCCCGCGCACGGGAGAGGGGCCGGGGGTGAGGGCTCCCGTCGTTCGCGAAGGGCCGGGGGTGAGGGTCTCTCCTGGCCTGTTGGCAGTCTGGGAGCGGCCGATGCTGGCGGGCCTGCTACTGGCTGTGCTGGCCTACGCGCTCGTCACGACGACCGACCTTGCCGGCCGCGCCGTCATCCTCGAAGGTGGGCAGGACTGGCTCACCTACGAGTCGTACGCCCGCGACATCCTGCTCAACGGCCCGCTGATGACCCTCGGGGAGCCGCTCGGCAAGGGCAAGCCGTTCTTCTTCCAGCCGTTCTACCCGTACTACCTCGCGACACTCCACTGGCTGACCGGTGAAGGGCTGTGGGGGCCAATCGTCCTGCAACTGTTCGGGGTGGGCGTGGCCGGCATCCTGACGTACTGGCTCGGCAAGCGCCTCTTCGGCACGGTGGCGGGTGTGCTGGCGCTCGGCCTGTTCCTCGTCTTGGCCCTGAGCCAACTGGACTGGATCGCCCGCAAGCTGCTGTCCGAGAACCTGTACTTCTACGTGCTGCCGGCCGCCATGCTGCTGGTCGTCCGGGTCATCGACGAGCGCCGCCTACGCGATGTGGTGTCTGCGGGCCTGCTCCTGGGCGTGGCGTCGATCACGCGCGCCCCCACGCTCTTGATCGTGCCGGGGGCCGCGCTGTTCGTTGCGCTGGCGTGGCGGCGGGCCGGCCTGCCCTGGCGACAGGCTGTCACGGCGTTCGTGCTGCTCGGGGCCACCACGGCGCTGGTGGCGGCGGTCGTTCCAGCCCGCAACTACATCGTCTCGGGGAAGCCGTCCCTGGTCGCCTCGAACGGCGGCGCGACGCTGCTGCTGGCCCACCAACCGACCGACAAGGTGCGCCTGCGCGGCATCGACGACAATCCGATCTATGACGCGCTGAAGCTGGACCGCGCCACTCGCGAGGTCGTGGAATTCGCACGGCAAGACCCGGCCGGCTACGTCTGGACGCTGGTGCCGCTGGGGCTGTATTCGGTCGGCATCTCGGGGATGGTCGAGGACAACCCGCCGCTCGCGCCCGACGTGTTGGCGATCACGCTGCTGTACGTGCTGGCGGTGCTGTTTCTGCCCGGCGCACGCACGCTCAAGACCTGGCCGCTGCACCTGTTCGTCGTCATCCACCTCGCCATCATGATGACGTTCCTGCCGTACGTCTACGGCTACCGTCAGGTGCTGCCGATGCAGGTGCTGATGCTACCGTTTGGCGGGCTGTTCCTGGCGCGCGTCCTGGGGCGCGTCGGCGTCGGCCGCCGGGCCGCGTCCACGCAGCACCAGCCAGTGGTGGAGCAGCGCCCCGCCTGAGAGGGCCAGCGTGTCCAGCAGCGCATCGGCGGGCTGGCCGGTGCGCCCGTAGACGAACGTCTGCCGCGTCTCGTCCAGGGAGGCCAGGATCATCCCGAGCACGATCGTCGTGAGCAGGGCCACCCGCGCACCGAATGCCAGCCCTGCTGCCGGTGCAGTCAGCGCCTCAGCGGCCAGCCAGCCGAGCACGCCGTAGACGAAGACGTGCCCGGCCTTGGCGGTCAGGAAGTCGCGCATCGGCTGGCCGGACTCCGGCGTCGCGGTCAGCGACGACGTGTAGATGATCGCGGCATACCAGAGTCCAAGTGCGAGCCAGCGCATCATCCACTCACCCCCCGATCCCTTCGCCCGTGCGTGGGCGTGGCGGAGCGTCGGATGGCGGCCCGGGCGACGAGGGATCCGTGGAACGCCGTGCCGCGGGTGCGGCCAGCGGCCTGCGGCGCGAGATTGAGCGGAACCGTTGCCAGCCAGCCGCGACAAGGCACACCGCCAGCGCCGACGCCGTGTCCAGCGCGACATCGGTCAGGCGCGGCTCGCGCGTCGGCGTCAGCGACTGGCGTAGCTCGTCCAGGCCGCCGAACAGGCCGCAGGCGACAACCGTCGTGATGGCCGCCGCGCCGAGGGACAGACGCAGGCCGCCGTAGCTGCCGATGAGGGCGCGCAGCAGGAGAAGCGCCAATACGCCGTACTCGACGACGTGCGCCAGTTTCGCCAGCGTGAAGGTCGTGCGAATCGTCTCGCCGGTCTGAGGGTTCGTCCGCACCGGCAGATCAGACCTGCTGGACAGCCAGAGGATCAGCGACATCCAGGCCAGGACCGGCAGCCACGCCCAGCACAGCCGCGCGCATCGGCGCACTACGCCGACCATCCGCGCAGTGCCGTGTGAGAAACGGGCATCCGGTCGGCTCAGCCGACCGGCGCGGTGCTCGTGGGATACACGGCGATGATTCGCCGTAGCGCCTCGTCCAGCGTGGTATCCGGGGTGTAGCCGATGGTGGCGCGCAATTTCGAGACATCCGGCACCCGCCGGCGCATATCCTCGAAGCCCTCGCTATACGCCTCGGAGTAGGGGACGTAGACGATCTCCGAAGTGCTGCCGGTCAGCTCGATGACCCGCTGCGCCAGGGCCGAGATCGAGATTTCAGCGTGCCGGCCGACGTTGTAGACATCGCCCCAGGCCGAATCTGTTTCGGTCAGCGCGATCACCGACTTCACCACGTCGCCGACGTATGTGAAGCAGCGGGTCTGCACGCCGTCGCCGTACACTGTCACCGGCTCGTTGCGGAGCGCCTGCCCGATGAAGCGCGGCACAACCATGCCGTAGCGGCCGGTCTGGCGTGGGCCAATCGTGTTGAAGAAGCGCACGGCGATGGTCGGTAGCTTGCGCTCCTGCCAGTACGCCGCCGCCAGCGCCTCGTCGGCGGCCTTCGCTGTGGCATAGAACCAGCGGCTCAACTGGCTGGAGCCCATGATGCGGTCGTCGTCTTCCCGCAGCGGGCCGCTGTCGTTCTTGCCGTACACCTCAGATGTGGAGGCGATCAGGACCGGCTTCCGGTACTTGTCGGAGGCCGTCAGCACAATGTCGGTGCCGCGCAGGTTGGTTTCCAGCGACTTCAACGGATGCTCAAGCACCCACTTGACGCCGACTGCTGCCGCCAGGTGGTACACCAGATCCGCGTCGGCGATAGCGGCGTCCATCAGCGGCTCGTTGAGCACGCTGTCGATCGTCACGCGCAGCCGGGGATTGTCTTCCTGGAGTGCGAGGTTCGCCCTGACGCTCGTCGTCAACGAGTCGATGATGTGGATGTCATGGCCGCGCGCCAACAACTCTTCAACCAGGTGGGAGCCGATGAAGCCGGCTCCACCCGTTACCAGCACCTTCATCGGGCACCAACTCCAGCGGGCTGCGTCTCGCTGGCAATCTGCGAGCGGAAGAACGCCCCGACATCCCGGAACGCGATGCCGCGCTTCCGACACTCGGAGAGCATATCGCCGTCGTACTGATTCGTCGTCAGCACCACTTCCTCGATCTGCTCGCGCTCGATCACCTCGCCCAGCGACGACGACGGCCCAAGTATGCGAACTCCATGGATTGATCGGTCTCGCATGTCGCGGTCGTCGTCGAGAAACCCGACGACGCGATAGGCGCGCGTGCGGCTGCGGGACATCGCACGCAACACCAGTTCGCCAGTGTCGCCGGCCCCGACAATCAAGACCCGCACCAGATCCCTCCGCCGCAAGCGTGCCAGCACGTCGCGGATCAGGCCAAACGACATCCGCGCACTGATGAGCAGCGCGGTCACGACCATCCAGTCTACGAGCAAGACGGTGCGCGGCGCACCACCGTCGCCTCGGAAGGCCAGTTGAATCGCGCCGGCCGCCAGCATCGAGCCGACCGAGCTTGCCAGGGCCACGCGGAGCATGTCGCTGGTGCCCATGTATCGCCAGATGCTGCGGTAGACGCCCATCGCGAACAGGGACACGAGTTTGATACTTACGATCCACGGCAGGATTGTCGCGAACTGCTCGACGAAGTGGCGTTCAAGGGTGCCGTCAAAGCGCAACAGGTAGGCTGCCAGCAGGCCCAGGCAGATCAGCGTCAGGTCCAGCACCATCTCGGCAAGTTGCCGCTTGTACAGCCAGGAACCGCCGAGCACCAGTTTGCCGACGATACCCGGCTGCGACTGGATGCGCTCAAAGTCTGACTGGGTGTAGATGCGGACCTGCCCGAGATAGATGCCGAAGAAGCCGATGCCGAGGATGAGCAGCGACCCCAACAGGATCGTGACCGGGCCGCTGACGAAGTTCGAGGCGATGGCGAGGCTGCCGAACAGAATGCTGACGGCGTAGAGCACCAGCACCGCCGACCGGTCGTTCAGGCCGAGGGCCACGAGACGGTGCGACAGGTGGTCGCGCCCGCCCATCGAGATCGGGCGGTGGTGCAGCGAGCGGACAATGGTCACCAGCGAGGTGTCGAGGATCGGCAGGGCCATCACGCCGACCGGCACCAGCAGCGTCAGCGCCAGTTCAGAGCCGGCCTTCGCCGCGCCCAGCACCACGATGCCGCTGAGCAGGTACCCGACTAGCAGGCTGCCGCAGTCGCCCATGAAGATGCGGGCGGGGTTGAAGTTGAAGATCAGGAAGCCGCCGCATGCGCCGGCGATCACGATGCAGAGCAGTGCCGTCTGATGGTCGCCCTGCAAGAAGTTGAAGACGAACAGCGTGGACGAGACGATCGTGCCGATGCCCGCAGACAGCCCGTCCATGTTATCGAGCAAGTTGAAGGCGTTGGTGACGGCGACGATCCAGAAGATCGTCAGCGGCACCATCAGCACCGACCAGGGCATGTACCGGGTGATCGGCAGGCTGGCGACCAGCACGCACGCCGCCACAATCTGCCCGAGCAGTTTGGCGTACGGCGGCAGCGGCTTGATGTCGTCGAAGAGGCCGAGCGCGAAGATCAGGACTGCGCCGATCAGCAGCGCCGCGAACCGGTCCAGCATGTGCGCCGAGACGGCCTCGGCTATCACCATGACCACCGGCACGCTGCCGACGAAGATGGCGATGCCGCCGAGCAGCGGCGTCGGCTGGCGGTGCCAGCGGTCGCGCTTCGGGTATGCGACCAGGCCGATACGCCCGGCGATGCGCCCGGCGACCGGCGTCATGACCGTGGCGATGCCGAGCGCAAGCAGCCCGGAGAGCAGATGGATCAGGACGAACGGCTGACTGCTCATGCGGCCAGCCCCTTTGCGCGTGCCAACTCCAGATAGAGCCGTTCGATGTCCGCGATGAGGCGGCCGGACGAGTGGCGCGGATAGACAGCCTTGCGACCGGCCAGCCCGAACGCCGTCGCCTGCTCAGGGTTGCGGAGCAATTGTAGCAGCGCGTCAGCGAAGGCGTCCGCATCGCCGGCGGGCACCAGCAAGCCGCTCTCGCCGTCGTGGACCACGTCTGGCACGCCGCCGACGCGCGTCGAAACGACGGGCCGCGCCGCCGCCATCGCCTCGATGAGTGCAACGGGCGAGCCTTCGTTGTTGGAGCAGAGCGCCGCCACGTCCAGATCCGCGTTCACTTCGCGCATATCTTCTCGCCAGCCCAGGAACCGCGTCGCGTCCGCAATGCCGAGCGACCGTGCTAGCTGCTCTAGCTCGGCGCGCCGCTCACCATCCCCTACGATAAGGAACGTGGTGTTGGGCATTGCGGCCCGGACTTTCGCGGCGGCCGTGAGGAAAACCTCATGTGCCTTGATGGGAACGAGACGCGCGACGATCCCGACGAGGCGCTGGTCGGCCCCGATGCCTAGTTCGGCGCGCAATTGGCCGCGATACTGCTCGGCCTGAAGCAGCGGCTCGATCTCCAGCCCCAGCGGGACCGTCTGGATCTTGTGCAGCGGCGCAACGCCATATTTCGCGATGTCGGCGCGCTGGGCGTCATTGACGGCGATCACGCGGTCGGTCACCGCCCCAAGCGTGCGCTCGATCTGCAAGAAGACTGCCGACTTGACCGGCCCCCAGTAACTGTGAAACGTGTGCCCGTGAAAGGTGTGCACGATGATCGGCACGCGCGCCAGCTTCGCGGCCAGCCGGCCAGCCGTGCCCGCCTTCGCCATGTGGGTGTGGACGATGTGCGGGCGGCTCTGGCGGATCAGCCGGTACATGGCGAGGGTCACGCGCAGATCGTTGACCGGGCTGACCTCACGGCCAAGCTCGCGGAGGACGCGCGGCTGAACGCCATGGTTGTCGGCCAATTGCCGCATCGATCCCTCGTGCGGACCTTCGACACCCGTCACCAGCTCTGACGAGAAACGGTCGTTCTGGAGACCCTGTGTCAGCAGGATCGTGTGGATCGCCGGGCCGCCAATGTTCAGTCGCGTGATGGCCCGAAGGACCCGCAGCTTCTCCGGCATGATCCCTCGACGGAAGCGGTCACGCCCGTCCGGCGCGCGTGCAGAGTATATAGGTGGACCGCCCATTTCTCAAAGGAGACGCGCAACCGGCCATCGCAAGCACCGCCGGGCCGGGTGCGGCGGGCGTGGCAACCCCCACCCCCGACCCCCTCTCCCGCAAGCGGGAGAGGGGAGACGTCAGCCCCCGATGTGTGCCGGACGCGGGAGCGAGCGGCATGGCCTCGTAGGGGCGAATCGCTGCTTCGCCCGCCGCGCACGGGTCGCCCGCTGTACCGGGAATACACGCTTGGCCGGGCCGTACGTTGGTGGGTCAGGCGTGGGTGTGACGCTCAGCGCGCTCGGCCCGGCGGTAAAGGGACTGCACCATGCCTGCGCGAATCGCCATCGTCCAGGTGAGCGTGGCGTCAATCTCGGCGTCGGTGGCCCCGGCCCGCTTCGCCCCGGTGATGCGGCGCTGGGTGCACGGCTCACAGTTGCCAATCAAGACGACTGCGATGCCGATCAGCGCCTTCGTCTTATGGTCGAGCGCGTCGTTGTCGCGGCAGTTGGCGTACCACTGCTCAAACTGGTCAAAGAGGGACGGATCGTCTGCCATAGCGGTCTCCGCTCCTGATGCTGGTGTGTTCGATGGCGCGTCGCGAGTGGGCCGACCGTGGCCGGGTCGGTCACGCCAGTATACCGATGTGCGCGGATCGGCCGAATCTGTGGCGCGCTGCGAACTAGCGGAAGACGGGCTGCGTCCAGAGTTGGCGGCCGTCTGTTGCCGTCGCGCGGATGCGGGCGTAGCCGCTGACGGCCGACAGCTTGAAGGCGGCGCGCTGGCCGTCCACCTTGTCGAGGACCACGCCGCCGGTCCCGATCAGTTCAATCGTCGCGGTGTCGCCCGCCAACTCAAGGCTGACCTCGGTGGCTGTCACATCGTAAGCTGCCAACTCCAGCCCCGACGAGCCGTAGAAGCGCCCGATGCGAAGGGCGCTCAGCACGTCGCCCAGGCGCGCCGTGTCGGCCTCCGCCTGGAGCCAGCCCCGGCCAGGGTTCGCGTACTCATCGCCCCAGCGCTGGAAGTGGTGGGCATCGTCGGAGGCTACGCCCCAGACCTGTCGCCCGGAGCTGAGCAGGGCGTCCCAGATCGCTTCGGTAGACGGATGCATCTCGTCGCCCATGTTCTGCACGACGTTGTGCCCGTTCGCCACTTCGACCATGCCGAAGTCACCGGACGCCATCAGATCCTCAATGGACAGGGTGAACAGGTAGTTGGGGTGGTTGACGTGCGGGACTGCGCCTTGCGCCAGAATGCGCTCGATGGCCCAGCGGACGCGCTCGGAGTGGCCCTCCGTCACCTCGGCCTCGTACATGCTGCTGCCCGGCCACGGCGGCGCGATCAACTCCTTCAGGCCCAGGCCGTTGACGTGGACGGCGGCCATCGTCACTTCCTCGCCCTGCCAGACGGGCATGGTGCCGCGCTGGAGCCGCGCGAGGTGGTCATCGGGAATCAGGATATTGTGGTCGGTCAGGAAAAGGAAGTCGTAGTTGTGCGCTTCATACCAATCGACCACCGTCTCGGGCGGACTGTCCCCGTCGCTGTACTTGGTGTGGGTGTGGGTGTTCCCCTTTTGCCAGCGCCGTGCCATCGGCTCGGTCCTCGGTTTCGGTGGCGTCGGCAATGCGTCGCTCCACGATCACCGCGCCGTGAGGGTACAGGACGGTGCGCTGTGGTTCCCAGCCAGCGGCCGGTGTGCAGGCGGCCCACTCGGAGGGCAGCGGCGGAGCAGGGCAAAAAGAAACGCGACCGTGTTGGGAGTCCACGGTCGCGTCGGACACCAGTGGGGGAGGGCCACTGACGATCCCAGGCTTCCTGGGGAGCGGGGCCGCTGTCGGCTCGGCTCCGACAGCGGCCCCACACAGAAGGGGATGGCGTCAGTATGGGGCCTCCGCTCGCCGGCGAATACGGGCAGACTCGCCAATGTTGACGCGGATGGCGTTGTGCACTCCGCACGAATATGCAGGCCATGGAAGGCGCTTTGCCGCGCTGACGGTGAGTGCCGTCGTACAGAGTGCCTGAGGCAGCGATTCTGGCGACGATGGACGTGGCGTCCAGCAGCCACCAATGACACGCGGCAAGATGCCGATGCCGATGCCGGCCGCATGGGTTGGCTAGTGGGCCGACCGGAACCAGCCGAACGCCTGCCCCGATGTTTGAGGCTCCGCCGGCTCCTCGCCGAGGGCGGCGGCAAGGTCAGGCGGGAACTGAGCCAGAATCCAGGCCGCGTCAAGCAGCGGCCGGCGGTAGTCGCCGCCGCCGTAGTTGACGTAATCGAGCGTCTTGACATCCATCGGCAGGTTCGCTTCCATCGGGAAATAGCAGTTGTGCCGCACGATCAGCTCGTTGATCGGCTCCAACTTGACCCCTGCGACGTGGCGCTGCCATGCGGTCGCGAAGCGCGCACGGTCGCCGCGTGCCTTTTTCGCCAGTTCGTGCCAGTCGTGGTCGAGTTGCGCCGTGGCGGAGGCGGTCAGGTCGTAGATGCGCTTCAGGCGGCGCGACCAAGCCGGCGCGCCGCCAATCGCCAGCGCCCGCACCTGATCCGTGACGGAGACCAGAGAACTGGGGATGTGCTCGCTCAGGCCGTTCTCTTTACTGGCTTGGGGCGGCTCCAGGGCGATGCGCGCCTCTTCCTCATTTTGCCGGCGGGTCATGCGCCGGCGGGACAGCCGCGCGGCGGATAGTGAGCCGAAGATCTCACTTAACTCTTCCATGCCGACAGGATACCGAGGATGCGGTCGCCAGGAAAAGGGAAATTGCCCCGTGCCCCAGGTGCCCACAGGCGAACATCAGGCGGCCAGTATCACCATCGCGGTCGCGTAGATATTCGTGACGACGTGTGCGACCGCGCTGCTGGCTGGTGCCGCCGTATCGCGGCGCCGCTAGTCAGGGGCTATCAGGTTCAGCTGCCCGAGTTCTTCCGGTGAGGTCCGCACCGAAACAGAGGGCAAGGCGCGCGCCAACCATCCCGTTCGGCAGGTCGGCGGGCGGCAGCGTGTGCACTGTCTACGGACGCGGACCGGCGAGATGGCGCGGACACGACCAAGCGGGACGGATAGCGGGCTTGACAGGGTCAGCGCGGCGCGGACGAACGGGGTATGGGTGTTTGCCTGCGCGAGCGGGCCTAGCTCTGGCCGTTCAGGCGCGCTGCCCGCAGCCGGCGGTTGACCACCTCGTCGAGTTTGCCGGCGAACTTCCCACGATCTTTCGGGCCGAGCGGTGGCGGGCCGCCCCCGTACGCGCCGTACCCCCGGAGGTATTGCGCCACCTCACGGCTCGCCAACATGCCGCCGAGCGCCTCCGGCGTGAACTCGTTGCCGCGAAAGTCGATGCAGATGGCCCCGACATCGACGACGCGCCCGGCCAACGGAATGTCCGCCGTGGTCACAATGTCGGCGGCTGTCGTGGCCTCCGCGATCCAGTCGTCAACGGCGTCAAGGCCCCCGGGGACGTGGACGAACGAGACATCTGCCTGATCGGGCATCCGCATTGGCGCGTTGGCGACCACGAGCACTGACAGCGAGTATCGGGCGGCGACCCGGTAGATCTGCTCCTTGACTGGGCAGGCGTCGGCATCGACCAGGATTCTCACGCTGCACCCGCTCGGCGGGACACGTGGGAAGGCCGCCGCTGAGACCAGAGCAGAAGGCGCATGGCGGGAGTGTACCGCCCCAGGCAACCGGTCGCGCCACTCTGACGGGCAAACGGTTGACAACAAGCAACGTCGGTCATATAGTAACCACTGTAGTGGTTACTAGTGAGGAGGCAGCCGTGGCGGTCGATCTCTTACAGCGTATCGGTCTGAGCAAGTACGAGGCCGAGGCGTACCTTGCGCTGCTGGTGGATGGCCCGTTCACTGGCTATGAGCTGGGCAAGCGGTCGGCTGTGCCCCTTTCCAAGAGCTATGAGACGCTTGAGCGGCTGGCCCGGCGGGGGTTGGCCGTGGTGCAGCCGGGCGACCCGCCGAAGTACGCCGCCGAGCGGGCCGACCGGCTGGTAGCCCGCACGCGAGCGGAGCAGTCTGCACTGATGGCCGCGCTGGACACGGCCCTGGCCGACCTTCAGCGTGCGGATCCGGCGGCCGAGTTCTGGGTCGTGCGTGGCCGTGCCCAGGTGCTGGCCCGCGCCGAAGCCCTGCTGGACGAGGCGCGGTCACAGGTCGTACTCGGTCAATCGGGGCCGGATGCCGTGCTGGGGGCGGCACTTGATCGTGCCAGTGGGCGCGGCTGTCAGATCACGACGCGGTCGCTGGATGGTGCCGACCGACGCGCCGCGTCTACGGAGATGCTCGCGCTCCTGGTGGACGACCGCGAGGCGCTTGTTGGCACCCTGACGCCGGCCGACCACGCCCAGGCAGTCACGTCGGCGAACCCGGCGCTGCTGGCGGCACTGCGTGGGCTGGCCGCACTGGTCCAGGCGCATCAGCCGCGCGAAGCCGCGACGCTGCCGGCTGATAGCCCGCGTCAGCTTGACTGGCTGGCGTGGGAGGACCGCAAGCAGCGTCGTCTCTGGCCGGCCGCATCGGGGGGTGGCCGGGTCGCCTGACGGCACCGTTCCCGCCGGCCTCCGCACGTTCAAACCACGCATCGTCTCCCCCAGATCGACGCGGCAGCCAGCTCGGGCCGGCTGTTCGCTCCACCGTGCCGCACCGGACGCTGCTGCGTCCTTGAAGGGAGCCATCATGGCTATCGACTTCGACATCGCCGATCCGCATCGCGCCGAGGAGGGCCGCCGCAAGATCCGCTGGGCGGCGCGGCACATGCCCGTGCTGACCGAGATTCAGGCCGAGTTCGCTGCGACCCGGCCGCTGGCCGGTCGGCGCATCGCCGCGTCGCTGCACATCACCACCGAGACGGCCGTCTTGCTCGGGGCGCTGCGGGCCGGGGGCGCGGAGATCGCCCTGTGCGCGTCTAACCCGTTGTCCACGACGGATGATGTCTGCGCGGCGCTGGTGGCCGACCTGGGGATAGCCGTCCAGGCGTGGCACGGTGAAGACCTGGCGACCTACGAGCGGCACCTTGAGGCGGTGCTGGCGACCGACCCGCACCTCGTCGTGGACGACGGCGCTGACCTGATTGCCGCGCTGCACCAGCGCGCCGAGATCGGCTCGACGGTCGCCGGCATTGAGGAGACGACAACCGGCGTGGTGCGGGTCCGCGCGCTGGCCGGCGAGGGACGGCTACGGTTCCCGGTGGTCGGCTTGAACGACACCCCGACCAAGCGCATGTTCGACAATCGGTACGGGACCGGCCAGAACACCATCGACGGCATCCTGCGGGCGACGAATACGCTGATCGCCGGGGCGACGTTCGTGGTGGCGGGATACGGCTGGTGCGGGCGTGGCATCGCGGCGCGGGCGCGTGGCATGGGTGCGCGCGTGATCGTGTCTGAGGTGGATGCGGTGCGGGCGCTTGAGGCCGTGATGGACGGCTTCGAGGTGCTGCCGATGGGCGACGCCGCCCCGCTTGGCGATGTCTTCGTGACGGCTACCGGCATGTCCGGCGTCATTCGCGCCGAGCATCTGGCGGCCATGAAGGACGGGGCGATGTTGGCGAACTCCGGCCACTTCGATGTTGAGGTCGAGGTGGCGGAGCTACGACGGCTGGCCGTCAGCGAAACGGAGACGCGCGAGAATCTCACCGAGTTCGTGCTCTCGGACGGCCGCTCGCTGTACCTGCTGGCGCAGGGCCGGCTGGTGGGACAGGTCGCTGCCGAGGCCAGCCCGGCTGCCATCATGGACTTGAGCTTTGCTGGTCTGGCCCTCAGTGCGCGGTATCTGCTGGGGCAGCATTCGTCGTTGGTGGCCGCCGTCCATGAGGTGCCGGCTGATATCGACAGCGCCATCGCCGAACGCAAGCTGCGGGCGCTCGGCGTCCGGCTGGACGTGCTGGACACACGCCAGGTTGCGTACGCGCGGTCCTGGACCTCTGGCACGCTCGACGCATCGGTGGCGTAGCATGTGGGTGGGGCCGGTCACCCGGAAAGGGTCGCCGGCCCGCTACCATGCCGCTCTCGCCGCACCTGCGGATCGACACGACGGCGCTGTCCCCCGACGAGGTTGCCGCCGAGATCGTGGCGCAGTTGCCAGCGCCGCCGCGCCGGTAGCCCGGCGCGGCGGCGGTCAGGTGGGCTGGGCGGTCAGCCGACCCGGTGCTTCGCCAGTTTCGCCAGATCGGGCTGCACGCCGAGGCCGGGGCCACTTGGGGCCACGATGTTGCCGTCGGCATCTACGCGCATTGGCTCCTCCAGATACCACTGGAAGTCATCGGTGGTCATGACCGGCGGCTCGCACAGCATCTCAAAGTAGGTGGAGTTCGGCACGGCGCAAGCAAGGTGCAGGTGGGCGACCAGCCCGATGCCGCCGCCTCCGTGATGCGGTGCCACTTGCTTGCGGTGGAGTTCGGCCAGCGCGCAGACCTTCCGCAAACTGCTCATCGTCTCAGACACCATCGACTCGGGCTGAATCACGTCGTAGACGTTTTGCTCCACGAGCCAGCGGTATTCGTGCAGCCCACGGTTGTTTTCGCCGCCCGCAATGTTCATCTCGACAGCAGCGCATAGTTTGCTCAGGCCTTCGAAGTCGTAGCGGCCCAACGGCTCTTCGAGCCAGTAGACGCCAAGCCGCTCAAGCTCACGGGCGGTCTGCAAGGCGCGCTTGTAGGTCCAGACTGGGCCGGGGGCCAGCGGCAGCGAGCCGGGCTGCTGGGCCTGGTTGGCATCGACCAGGATCACGAAGTCGTCGCCCATCGCTTTCCGGACGGCCTCCACCTGGGCGATGTCTTCGCGCATCGTCCAGTCGTGCAGCCGCAGTTTCGTGGCGCGCCAGCCCTCGGCGCGGCGTGCGGCGGCATCCTCGGCCCGCTGATCGCCGGAGCGCACCTCAACGCAACTGGCGTAGCCCGGCACGCGGTCTTTGTGGCCACCCCACAGTTTGTACAGCGGCTGGCCGGTCGCCTTGCCGATGATGTCCCACAAGGCGATCTCGATGCCCCAGCCGGTGCCAGCGTTTCGGAACAGCTCGGCGTGCTGCTCCAGCGCGAAGGGGTCTTTGCCGATCAGTTGCGGCTTGATCCAGCGCTCGATGGACGATGCGACGTCGCCCGCGTACATCGCGCCCCAGCCGACGATGCCCTCGTCGGTGTCAACACGCACCAGCACGGACTCGCGATTGGTCCAGCTCGCGCCGGGGGTCCACGCTGGATAGAGCGGCCGAACATAGTCCGGCCCTCGCAGGCGCATCACTTCCAGGTCGGTGATCTTCATTGATGTCGTCTCCCGTTGCCGTACCTGCTGGCAGTCGCCAGGTTCAGCACCCGGCGCAGTCTGAGGTGACTGCTCCGTGCCGGTTCGTGCGTGCAGCGCGACCGCGCACCGTCAGCGCACCGAGGTTGCCGCTCCGCGACGAGCGCAGCATCGGGGCCGCTCCGGCCACCGATTGTACATCGGCGGTCCGGTCCTGGTGCCGCCGTGCTTCGGAAGTCAGTCCGGTTCGATGGTGACGCGCAAGCCATGCGTGGAAAGCTGCGCCTGGAAGTGCTCGGCGCGCTCTTTCGGCGCACGAGCGACGACTGACGCGCCGCTGGTGTGGATCTCCCAGGCGTGCTGGTGCGCTTTGTCGCGCGTCATGCCGGGGATGACGCGGCAAAGCGCCACCTCGACGTCGTCAAACGAGTGGCAGTTGCAGTCGAGAACAACGACTTTGTAGGGCCGCAGCGCCTTGGGCAAGACGGTGCGGTCCTGGTCAATGTCGGGGTGGGTGATGGTCGGCGTTGCGCCCGGTCGTTCAGATGTCATGCCCTGGCCCACGGAAGGTCTGTCGTTGTGCAGATAGTTGGCGACACTGGCGAGTCTGGCTTCCAGACGGCTCGCCAATGCGCTCTCTCTCAGCTCACTGACATGCCGAAGAATGATGCCGAGCGGCACTCGGTGGCAACGCATATCGGCGTCGAGGCCTCGACCCTGGCCTGAGAGGGCCAACGCTCCAGAGTATGCCGTGATGGCATGCAGAGCCGCTCGCTTGGCCGATCCTCGCCGTGGCCATCGGAGACCGGTCGCCAGGGCAGCCTCTGTGACGCGGCGTCTGCTTTGATCGGACGATACGTGACAGTATGCTCATACATGTCGGGCAGAAATCGCCTCTTCGCGAGGCCTCCACGAGGACTATGCTGTAACGGCATGTCAGTCCTCGCTGGGAGATGCCTGTGTACGAGCAGAACTACAACCCACTTGGCAATGTCGTCCTGTCAACGCTCGCGGCAGCCGTCCCGATTGTCGTCTTGCTGTACTTCATCGCCCTTCATCCTCACCGTGACGCTGCCGGCAGGAGGCACCTGGGGATCAGCGCACCGCTCGCCGCGCTGACCGGCGTGCTCGCTGCGTTCGTCATCGCGCTGCTGGTGATGAGGATGCCATTTGCGGCCACGGTATCGGCGTTCGTCCTGGGCATGTTGTCTGGATCCATCGGGATCATCTGGATTGTGGTGGCAGCCATGCTGCTTTACACGATGACGGTGATTACCGGAAACTTCGAGATCGTCAAGGAATCGATCATCCACATTTCCGTTGATCGTCGGTTGCAGGTGTTGCTGATCGCGTTCTCGTTCGGCGCGATTCTCGAAGGCACGTCGGGCTTCGGGACGCCGGTCGCCATCGCCGGCGCGATGATGGTCGGCCTCGGCTTTGCCCCCATGCAGTCAGCCGTCCTGAACTTGCTGGCGAACACGGCTCCGGTCGCCTGGGGTGCTATCGGGACGCCCATCATCACGCTCGCAGCCGTCAGCGGCCTGCATGAGGTGACGCTCTCGGCGATGGCCGGGCGGCAGCTACCGTTCGCATCGGTCCTGGTGCCGTTCTGGCTGGTCGCCACCTTCGTCAGGATGGAGGGCGGTGCCTGGCGCGAGGTCTGGGAGGTGTGGCCGGCAACGCTGGTGGCCGGGGGCGTGTTCGCCGTCGCGCAGTTCATCGTGTCGGGGACGGAGGGCCTCCACCTGCTCACGGACGTGCTGTCGGGCATCGTGTCGGTCGTCGCGGTGATTGTATTCCTCCGTTTCTGGCACCCGAAGCAGAAGTTCCTGCTTCGGTCCGAACGCCTGGCCCTCAGCGGCACCAGCACCATCTCCACCGATGCGCCCGTTGCGGCGACTTCACCGTCTGCCTATCGATATCCGTACACGCTGGGTGAAACTGTGCGTGCCTGGATGCCGTGGGTGCTGCTGATCGCCTGCGTCGGCCTGTGGGGTGCGCCAAGCGTCAAGACCGCATTTGACACGGCCCTCCCCAGTGTTGACGCCTCCGTACTGGGCGTCCATGTGGCCGGCTCGGCGTCGCGCCCCGTGTTCGACATGCCGGCGCTGCACCGCCAGGTGCGGCGCTCGCCACCAGTGGCCGCCGCCGATGCCCAGTCTGAGTCGGCGCAGTTCGCGTTCAACTGGCTGTCAGCGGCTGGTACCGGTGTGTTTGTCGCCTCGATCCTGAGCGGGTTATTCCTGCGCATGTCGGGGCCACAGTGGGGCGAGGCCATCTCCCGCACGGCCCGGAGGATGAAGATCCCGATCCTGGTCATCGCGCAGGTGCTCGGCCTCGGCTTCCTGACGCGCTACGCCGGCATGGATGCCATTCTTGGGCTGGCGTTTACGGCGACCGGGGTGTTCTACCCGTTCTTTGCCGCGTACCTCGGCTGGCTGGGCGTCTTTCTGACGGGCTCAGACACGGCGTCAAACGCTATCTTCGGCAGTCTCCAGCGGATCACGGCCGAACAGTTGGGCCTTGACCCGATCTTGATTGTTGCCGCGAACACGACCGGCGGCGTGATGGGTAAGATGATCGACGCGCAGTCGATCACCGTGGCGACGGCGGCGTGCTACGAAGACCCGGACGAGGGCGCGCATGCGGTCGGGCCGATCTTCCGCACGGTGTTCTGGCACTCAATCGCCCTGACCGCGTTTATCGGCATCATCGTGATGCTTCAGGCATACGTGTTCCCGTGGATGGTGCCGGTCGCGCCGGTCAACTGACCGGCGCCACTACCGCCAGCATCGTTGGGACCGCCTCGAAGCCCTCTGAGCGCGCGCCGTCCACGAAGCCGCCCATGATCGTGCGGGTGCCAGCGAACCCCGGTACCACCGCATCGCCGCCGTGCATCCCCCGCCGCTCGAACAGCGCCAGGTCCGTTTTCAGGGTCGAGAATGTGTTCGTTTCGTGGGAGATGCCACCGGTGGCGATACGCATGCCGAACGCTCCTCAGGCACTCGCCTTATCAAGTGTCGCGATGGCGTCGTCATCTAGCTTCAGGTCGATGCCGCCGATGAGGTCAACCAGTTGCAAGGGAGTGGTGGCGCTGGCAATCGGCCCGGTCATGCCGGGGCGAGCCACGATCCAGGCCAAGGCTACCTGCGCGGGCGTCGCCCCGAGCCGCGTCGCCACGCTCTCGACGGCCTCCAAGACGGCCCAGCCCTCGTCATTCATGAACCGCTGCTGCACGCCCGATGCCCGGCCACTGTTCGGCAGGTCAGCGTTCGGGCGGTACTTGCCGGTCAGGAACCCGCTCGCCAGCGACGAGTAGGTAATGACGCCGATCTGTTCCTTCTGGCAGAGCGGCTCTAGCTCAGCCTCGTAGTCGGCGCGGTTTAGCAGGTGGTAGGGCGGCTGGATGCTCTCGAAGCGCGCCCACCCACCGCCGGCAGCGGCGGCGTTCGCCTCGGCCAGCCGCGCGGCGGTGTAGTTCGATGCCCCGATCCAGCGGACCTTGCCAGCCGTCACCAGTTCGTCGAACGCCGCCATCGTCTCCTCAAGCGGGGTATTCGCGTCGTCGCGGTGCGCCTGGTACAGGTCGATGTAGTCCGTCTGGAGCCGCCGCAATGAGTCCTCGACCGCCTGCATCATGTATGCGCGGGACAGCCCCTGCTTGCCCTCGCCCATCGGGCTACCAAGCTTCGTCGCGACGATGACATCGGCTCGGTTGCCGCGATCCTTCATCCACTGGCCGAGGATCACCTCGGACTCGCCGCCCTCGTTGCCCGGAACCCAGCGCGAGTACACGTCGGCGCTGTCCACGAAGTTTCCGCCCTGCTCCATGAACGTGTCAAGAACGGCTGCTGACTGGTTCGGGTCAGTGGTCCAGCCGAGGACGTTGCCGCCGAAGCAGAGGACACTGACATTGAGATCAGTGCGGCCAAGCTGACGCTTGAGCATGGCGTGGTGCCTCCTTGGGGGTGCGCTGGCGCCCAGTAGTCGCCAGCAGGTGTCGTCGTTGCACGGTCGCACACGAGTACTGGACGGTCCATCGGCAGCGGTCGTCGCGCGTCGGCAGTATGGAGCATTCGGAGAAATGGCCGGCGACAGACGCGCCAGCGGCGGCAGAAAGACGGCTTTAGCGACCGGCCGTGCGCGCCTTCGCATCCGGTGTGACGGGCTGTCGGATGCTGTCGTGCCTTGTGCTGTTCGGTCGCGCGTGCTATCCTGGCGGCGCGTCGGCGCATCGGTAGCACCTGGTGGTGGGAGACATCGAGCGCCGAGTGACGCAGAAAGGGTGGCGAACGTGTTAACGGCACGGCAGCCCAGCCTGATCCAGGCGGGTGCGCGCTGTTCGGCGCTGCTGATGCTCGTGGCCTGCCTGCTCGCCGCCGCCGCGCCATCGCCCCGGTCGGCCCTGGCCGTTGGCTGCGCAGGCGATGAGCAACTGTGGCTGGCACCTCTCCAGCCACGCGCGGGTAGCGTCCTGCTCGTAGCCGCCGTCTCGACATTCCCGCACGAACAGGCGTTGTTGCTGGGGCCAGATGGCCTGCTGGCGGCGCAGCGGGAAGCGGTTGGCGATCTCTTCATCTGGCAGGCAACGGTGGTACCAACTCACGGCGGCGAGCATCGGTTCTCGTTTGGCGTGGCCGACAGCGTGACCATGTTGACGGCGTGTGCGAATGCCCTGACCGTCGTCGCCGATGCCGATGCCGCCGATGCCGATGCCGCCGCGCCTCCGGCCGATGGCGCGCCGGACGGCGTGACGAGTTCTACGCCCGTCAGCAGCCCTTTCACGGCTTCGGCGTTGTTCTCGTCGCTGCACCCGTGGGCACGAGACGGATCGTTACCGGCAGCGCATGTCGGCCAGCGTGGTCCGGCAGCCACCGAGCCGCCCGCCACCGACGTGGGCGACGGCTCGGCACCGGCCGACGAGGCAGGCGTCGGCGCGAACAGTCGAGCTGCCCGCTCGTCGCGCCAGTCGCGATCGTCGTCACGCAGTAGCGGCAGCGCCGACAACGGCAATGAGAACGACAACGAGGCCGAGCCGACACCAACCAGGACGTCCACGCCGACGCGTACCCCAACACCCACGAAAACGCCGACGGTGCGTCCGACCTCAACCGAGACGCCGGTGCCCACGCCCACGCTCGCCCCGCCGAGCATCGGCAGCCTGTCGCCCGAGGTCGTCGTCTGCGGCGAAACCCTCACCATTCGCGGCCAGCGGTTCGGCGACAGTCGGACCCAGGTCAACGGGAAGGTCCGCATTGACGACAGGGACGCGACCATCGTGTCCTGGTCGATGTCATCGCTCGAAGTGCGCGTGCCGCAGGGTGCCCGCCCTGGCAACGACCGCCTGTTGGAGGTCATCATCGCGGAGAACACGGCGCAGCGGTACTTGCGCATTCTCTGCTGACTGGTCGGCAGGAAGGTTCGTCGTCCGGTGAGCGGACGGGGTTGTTCGTTGGGCTATGCGCCGTTCAGGGCGGCGGCGGCCAGCGCCTGAGCGTATGACACGCTCGCCTGGATCACGCTGTCGTCGATGCGGTAGCGCACCGGACGCTCGCGGTAGTCCAGGTGGTAGCTGAGGCAGTCGGCGCGCACCTCACTGGCGCGGCCAAGCGCCGGGAACAACTCGGAGAGGAAGGCCTTCTCCCAGAGTCGGTCAGGGCCGCCGCGCGCGTCCAGCACGTCCGTGGTCTTCTGGTAGTAGTCGCGCAGCACGCTCCGCACCAGCGGATCCTGGTAGATGATGCCACCCGGCGAGTAGTTGGGGCGGCCCGGCAATGGACCGTCGGCGTCTCCCCAGTTCTTGCAGACCGGGCTGAGGAAGCCGAACACGCCTGCTTGCCGGGCGAACTCGAAGAGGTTGTGTGTCGCGCTCGGGGCCAGCACGATGTCGTCGTCCATGAACGAGATCAGCGGCCCGGTCAGTTCATCGAGCAGCCGCAGCCGTCCGACACTGAAGCGCCGGTTACGCTCGCGGATGTGCTCGTAGCCGCAGTAGACGCCTCGGTCCGAGGCCAGCCGCATCGCGAACACCACGTCGTCGCGTTTAATGACGGCGCTCTCTGCTGTATCCACGATGTAGATGTCCAGCGGCACGCGCTCTTGCAGCACCAGCCCGACAATCACCATTGCCAGGGTGGCCTTCCCTTCCGTCAGGATGCCAACCTGCAATGGCCCGTCATAGGTTGCGGCGGACGACTCGTCTGACAACTGGGGGCCGGTGGAGTCTTGCACGGTGACATCATCCTCTGCTGGCGTGGGGGCGCGCCCCGATGCGCGTCGGAGCGCTATGCGCGCCGTTGGAGAATCC
>JBBQBU010000003.1:0-35803 GCA_038318015.1 Chloroflexota bacterium
CTCGGCCATCCGAACCAGCATCCTTGCCACCGCTCGCAAGCAGGGCCAGAATCTGCTCAACGCCTTCCTCGCCATCGCCGGTCCCTCTCCTCTTCAGGCGGTCCCTACCCGTACGTAGCCCGTACGTGGGTAGTTACGTGCCATGAGCGGTGACGCCACGCGCCTGATCTCGCGCAGCAGTCTGAAGAATGCTGGGGCCTGCAAGGGAATAACCGTTACACCCGGAGGCAGTCTGACTTCTTATGAAAGCGCCCTCTGATGAGACGGTTATCTCCTGACGAGTCCTAGCTGCGGAGAGCGGCGACGGTTTGCGCCAGACCCTCATGAAGCGGCACCGTCGGTTCCCAGCCTAGGTCACGCCGCGCACGATCAATGGTGAAATAGGCAGCCCGCAGGTCGCCAGGCCGGCGCGGCCCACGACGCGGCTCGACATCGACACCGACCGCATCACAGACCGCCCGAAAGATCTGGTTGACGGACGAGCCCACACCGGTGCCGATGCAATAGACGCGGTCGTCGCCGGCCGTCGCAGCGAGCAGGTTGGCCCGCGCTACGTCGGTCACGTGGACGTAATCACGCACCTGTTCGCCGTCCCAGTGGATCATCGGAGACTCGCCACTGAGCAGTTGGTTGGTGAATATGGCCACCACTCCGGCCTCGCCGAAGGCGTCCTGGCGCGGCCCGTACACGTTGCCGTAGCGCAGCGCGGTATAGCGCAGGCCACGGTCGAGCGCGTAGTACTTGAGGTAGTGTTCGGCGACCATCTTCGTGATGCCGTAGGGAGATTCGGGCAACTGTGGGTGATCCTCGTCGATGGGGAGGTACTGCGGATTGCCGTAGGTCGCCCCCGACGACGCAAAGATCACCTTCCGCACGCCGGCCGCAATGCACGACTCAAGCACGTTGACCAGCCCGAGCACGTTCACCTGGGCGTCGTAGCGCGGATCGTCCGTGGAAACCTTGACCGACATCTGCGCCGCCTCGTGGAAGACGACCTCCGGTCGTTCTGCCAACAGCACGGATGCAAAGTCCGAACTGACAACGTCCACCTCATGAAAGCGTGCCCGAAGATCAAGGTTGGAACGCTTGCCGGTCTTGAGATTATCGGCTACGGCGACATCGTGCCCCTCGGCAAGCAGGAGTTCGACGATATGGGAGCCAATGAAACCGGCCCCACCAGTGACAAGCATCTTCATGTTCGATCCGAACGTCGTTAGGCGACATGGCGGCTGATGAGTTGTGCTGAGAGCACGATCAGCCGGTGTCAGGGCTGATGGTCGAGTACCGCGAACGTGCGTTAGCCCTCAGGGCGGCCCCGGCGAAACGGCCTGCGCCTGCGCCTGTGCCTGCACGCCAATCCAGGGGATGGGCATGGACTTCACCGCTGAACACACGAGTTTCAGCAACGCATCCTGACTTGCGAGCAGCGTGTACAAGCGATCCGAGTTCGGGAGACGCTCAAACCGAACCAGTCCGCTGTCTACGGGCGCACTCCCAAGTTCCTCGGCAACCGAGTCGATAAATTCCGCTCCGGCTCCGCCCGCCGAATGCACGAACACGACGGGCACTCCGCGCTCGACGAGCTTTGAGGTCAGCCCGACGACGATGTTCGAGATTTCCTTCGCCTGGTCGTCGCCGGGTAGCGGCAAGGCGACTTTTCGGGCCACGATATTCTTCAGGCGGAAGTACGTCGTCGTGATCGCCCCACCGATGATCTCCTGCGTCACATTGCGGAAGATACTTCGGTAGTCGACCTTGCCAGTGACGAACCGCCTCCACCGTCCAGTGCTCTGAATCGCTCCATGCAGATAGTAGTTGCGGTAGAATTGGCTGTAGACGCGGTCCCGGTCGTAGCGGACCCAGCTGTCGTCGCCAGCCTCAATGTCCATTGCGATGACACCATGAACGTAGGGTGCGTCATATGCGGCCAATAAGGAATGCCAGCCGCCCGAACAGTGTCCCATCAGCACGAAACCCTGGACGCCTCTCGCCCAGTGGAGCCAGGACATTGCGTCAACCGTATCCTTGACCGCACCGTACGGCCCTTCCAGGATCTCGCCGCGCTGGCGGCTTTCTCCGATGCCAGACAGGTCGAACCGCAGGACCACATGCCCCTGTTCGGCCAATGCACGGGCGAGCTTGACGTAGAGGCGATTCGGCCCTACCCGATTGATCAGGCCAGGATTCAGCAAAATGACCCCAGGCAAGTCGGAATCGCGGCGGCCTTCGGGCGGGTCCGTGATGATGCCAACCAGATTCTGCTCCTCGTGGCCGAAAAGCAGAACCTCCTCCGTGATCGTGACTGGTGACTGACTGGTATTCACTCGCTTTGACTCGACATCCAGGTGACAATTGACTGAAGGGCCTGGTGCGGCACTAGGCCCTTGTCTGGGTCCTCTGCCCAGACGCTGAAGCCAGGGACGTACTCGTATACCACGTCAACATCCAGGGCCCGCAGATGGTCGCAGAGCCGCTCGACCTCAGGGTCACCCCGGCTGTCGAACACAAGCACGCTGCGTGCCGGCTTAGTGCCAATCGCCAGCAGATCGAGGGCGGTCAGCTCGTCGATCAAGCGATTATTCATCTTGACTCCGAGCAACTCCGACGGCCTCTCGTTCGATTGCTCAACGGTTGGGCGGTCGAAGAAGTGACCCCAGAGCCGTTCCTGATGCTGGACCTTCATCTGCTCCAAGTATTCGCGGCCATGAATGATCGGATCCCAGAGGACCAGATGCATGACATCGCCGCGCTTCACGGCAGCCTGTAGGGCCAGCGCGGCACCGAGCCGCAACCCGACCAGGGTGATGTGGCGGCGGTGCATCGCGCGTCGAGTTTCCTCGATAGCGGTCGAAACGTCACCGATCCACCCGTTCAAGCTGGTGTCGTCGTCGCCTCCACCCGAGTCACCGGTCCCGAAATATTCGAAACGGCCGACCTGGAAGCCCTGACCAGCCAGACGGCTTGCCAGATGTAAGAAGGCCCGATGTGAATAGGCGTATTCCAATCCCAGCGGATTGCACAGGACTGCCACCGTCTCGCGCTCGGTACCGTCGCTCGGCGGGTGGGAGCAGCCATAGAGACGTCGTTCCGGAGGACCGAAGAAACCGGGCCAGCGGGTGCCAATCGTGAATCTAACGGGGTCCATTCGACCTGGGACCAATCAGGCGCTTGACAGCACTGAACATCTGGTTCGCCAGGCGCCCGCCTGGCTTGGGCTGCTCGGCCGCTGGCTGAGCAGCCTCCTTGCGCCGCTGGACCGCTTCGTAGATCGCGGCCACCTGCCCGAGGTTCTGCGTCACCATGATCCCCACATTGAACCGAACCCCGGTCCGACGTTGGAGTTTGGCGTTGACCTTCATGGCCATCAGCGAATGGCCGCCCAGGTCGAAGAAGTTGTCGTGCCGGCCGACCTGCTGGATTTCAAGCGCTTCCCGCCAGATCTCCGCGATGATGATCTCCATTGGTGTCTTTGGCGGCTCGAAATCATCCTCAATAGTGGTCCCCTCTGGCGAGGGCAGTGCCAGACGATTGACCTTTCCATTGGGCGTCAACGGCAGCGCGCTGAGCATCACGAATACGCTCGGCACCATGAATTCAGGCAGTCGCTCACGCAGGAACGACCGCAGGTCCATGGAGCTCGGTGTATTGCCTTCGATCGGTACCACGTAGGCAACGAGCCGCGACTCCTGCCGTCGGTCACGGTCAGCGATGACGACCACGTCACGGACGGTGGGGTGCTTTGCGAGCGCCGCTTCCACCTCACCCGGCTCCACGCGCGAGCCTCGGATCTTGACCTGGTTATCGACCCGCCCGACGTATTCGATGTTGCCATCGGCACGGTACCGGGCGCGATCTCCGGTTCGGAACAGGCGCGCGCCCGGCTCGTCAAGAAAGGGGTTCTGAATGAACCGCTCAGCGGTCAGCGCTGGGCGGTCAAGATACCCCCGAGCCAGGTTCGCACCACCAACATACAGCTCCCCCGAAACGCCGATGGGGACGGGTTGACCCAACTCGTCAAGGATGTAAGTCTGCGTGTTCTGAATCGCGCGGCCAATCGGGATCGTGGTGAGCGACTCGAGATCGAGCGAGGTGGTATCGCAGCACGTGACGTCTGCGGCTAGCTCCGACGAACCGTACAGGTTGATCAAACGCACCGATGGCAAGATCGCTCGGAAGCGGCGCACCAACTCAACGGAGAGCGCCTCGCCGCTGGAAGTCCAGTGCTTGAGATGGGGCAACTTCTTCGCCAGATCTGGCTCGTTTTCGAGCAACGCATCCAGTAGCGAAGGGACCAACACAAACCGCGTCACGTTGCTTGCGGCTAGCGTCTCCACCAGCGGACCAAAGTCTTTGACGACCTCGTCGGGGATGAGTACGACGGGCACGCCCTTCAGCAGTGGGCCGAACAACTCCCAGACTGCGTCAACGAAACTCAGGGTTGTCGTTAGACAGCACGTCTCACGGGGCATGAACGGGTACGCCTGCCACATCCAGGCAAACCTATTCAGTGCACCTCGGTGCAATCCGAGCACACCCTTGGGGAGGCCCGTCGACCCCGAAGTGTAGAGGACGTAGGCGGCGCTCTCTGCTGTGGTGGAGGCGAGCGGATTCTCGGTGCTCTCACCCTCAATCACCAATAGGTCTCGGTCCAGAAACACCACCTGGGCATCTGCATCGGGCTCATGGCTGAGCAGCGCCTCGATTGTCAGGACGATGTGTGCCCGTGTATCGCGTAGCATGAAGGCCAGTCGATCAGACGGGTAGTTGGGATCGAGCGGCAGATACGTCCCGCCGGCTTTCAGGACGGCCAGGACGCTGACCACCAGATCAGTCGTTCGCGGAAGGAAGACCCCAACCCGCGTCTCCGGCTCTACGCCTATCCGAACCAGATAGTGCGCCAGCCGATTCGCCTGCTGGTTGAGTTCGCCGAACGTCATCGGGCCGGTTGACGAGTGCAGCGCGACGACGTCGGGCGTGGCTGCCACCTGCGCTTCGAACAGATCCTGGATGCGCTGATCGTTGGGAAAGCTCGCCTCGGTCGCATTCCATTCGACCAGCAGCAGCTGCCGCTCGGACTCGGACATGAGTGGCAGTCGCGCGATCTCCTGCTCGGGATCAGCGACTATGGCGGCAAGCAGGGACTCAATGTGCCCTTGCATCCGGACAATCGTCTCGCGATCAAACAGATCGGGGTTGTAGCGGAAGCGATACACCATGCCCCGCTCGGTTTCGAGCAGGTTCAGGAAGATGTCGGTTCCCTCTTCGGCCTGGTCAAGGTCGAAGCGCTGGACTTCCAGGCCAGCGACCGTGGTCGTCTTGTGGGTTGGGTCAAGGTGCAGCAGGAAACCGCCGAGTCGACTGAGGGTGTTGATGTTGAACGACACGTCGAAGAAGCGGTCGCGCTTGCTCCCGCTGTTAGCACGGAGTTCACTCACCACCATTGCCCAGGGGTAATCCTGGTTCTCAATGGCACTGAGTACCGTGGGGTGCATTTGCTGCAGGAGTTCGGCGAACGTCAACCCCGGCGTCAAGCTCGCCCGCATGAGGACGATATTGGCAAACACGCCAATGACTTCCTCGAACTCGGGGCGGGTACGGCCGCTCATCGGCGACGCCACGACGATGTCGTCCTGGCCGGTATACCGGTGGAGTTGGACGAAGAAGGCCGCCAGCAGGACGGTGTAGAGCGTCGTGCGATGCGCCCGGGCCACCTTGCGTAGCCGAACGACCAGCGCCTCATCCAGCGAGAATTCATGTCGGCGCGGCAAGAATTCCTTGTTCAGGACGCGTGGTCGATCAGTTGGCAGAGCAAGCTGTGGGACTTCACCACCGAGCTGCTGCTGCCAGTACGCGCGCTGTCGCTCGCCCTCCGGTCCGCTCAGCGTATCGGTCTGCCAGGTCCCAAAGTCGGTGTACTGCGCCTTCGGCGGCGCGAGCGGGTTGGGGCGACCGGCGGTTTCGGCCTCGTACAGATGGCGCAGTTCTTCGAGGAAGAATCCGAGAGACAGCCCGTCGAAGGCGATATGGTGAGCCACCGGGAACAGAATGTGATCGGTTTCCGAGCGGGTGAACAGTGTGACGCGCAGCACCGGCCCCTTTTCGAGGTCGAACTGACGAAGGTGCTCAGCATTGACATGCTTGCGAATCTGCTCGTCAGTCCACTGGCTCGTATCAACCTGCTCGAAATGCACTTCGGCCTGAGTGTGGACTTCCTGCATTGGCTCGCCAGCGAGCATCGTGTACGTCGTGCGGAACACTGCGTGGCGATCAACCATGCTCTGGAACGCACGCCGCAACGCCGCGACGTCCACTCGGGAGACGATCTGCATCGGGAACGGCACCGTCAGAGACAGGCTCTCCGGGTGCATCAGGTGGTTGTACCACCACTGCTGCTGCACTTGTGATTGAGGATGAACGGTCTTCGTATTCCCGAGTCGTTTTGCTAAGAGTTGGGCCGCCAACGCCCGCTTCTCATCGGCGGTCCAGGCACCAAGCTGAGCCTGTACGTCAGTCAAGAGTCATTCTCCGTCGCCGCGAGTACTTCAGAGAGGAAGAGGTCAATGTCGTTATCGGACATATGAGCAAGGTCAATGTTCCGATCTTTGTCGAGCGGGGTTCGTTCTCGCTCGACCAGCCCCGGAGCGGATGCCACCTCACCAGTCGCCTCGATACTCTCCAGGATCAGTGCAGCCAACTCGACCGTACTCGGTCCGGCAATGATGCTGGCAACCGGAATGGCCATCTTCAAATCCGCTTGCAGCCTGTTGCGTAGCTGAACCGCGAACAGCGAATCCAGCCCCAAATCATGCAACGACTGGGAGGGATCGAGGGTCTCTGGCGAGCCGAGCGCCATCACGTCGGCTACCTTTTCACCAATTCGGGCGGTCATGAGTTCGAGCCGCGCTGCCGGCTCCAGAGGGGACAGGAGTCGTTGGAGTTCGGCCCGCTCGTCAACGGTACGGCGTAGCCCCTCCTGTTTCGTTTCACATGACGCCGTGCCGAGTAGCGTCAGAAAAGGACGCGCTCGCCGGACCTCATAGATCGGCTTGAGAACACTCCAGTCGACGCGGGCCACCACGAGCTGCGCTGGCTCCGTCGCACCGATCACGCGGCCGAGAGCATTGAACGCCTGCTCTTCGGGCAAGCCAAGCATACCCGACCGCGTCGCGAACTCACTCCAGGCGGTAACAGACGTGCGTGCAGCCTCCCAGGCCCCCCAGTTGATGGTGAGACCCGGCAAGCCCTCGGCGCTACGATAGTGCCCGAACGTGTCCAGAAAGGCATTTGCCGCCGCATAGTGACCCAATTCACGCGAACCGAGCAGCGACGTCGTTGACGAAAATCCGACGAAGAAATCTAGGTCAAGTTTCTTGGTCAAATCGTGCAGGATCCACGTACCAGTGACCTTCGCGCGAAGCATCTCTACGAAGCCGTCCAGATCCAGCGCCGTGAGCGAGACTGAGCCAGTACCGACCGACTGAGAGGCGCTCGTCGCAGCGTGGATCAGACCGCGCAGTTTCGGCAGTGTACTCCCGAACTGGGCGAACAGCGCGGCCATCTGCTCAGGATCTGTGACATCCGCTGCGGCGGTCGTCACCACAGCGCCGTGCGCCTCAATGTCCCGAATCGCTGCCACCTGCTGCGAACGCGGATCGTCTGGCGTCAGCGCGTCCCAACTCGACCGCTCCGGAATCCCGCGTCGGCCAATCAAGACGAGATGCCTCGCCCCCTGTTCAGCCATCCAGAGTGCAACTTTCAGGCCGAGGCTGCCAAGTCCGCCGGTGATCAAGTACGCGCCGTCATCACGCCAGACTGGGGTCTGGGCGGCGGGCGGTTCTCGGCGCACAAGTCGTGCGACGTAGCGGTCAGATCCCCGCAGAGCGACCTGATCCTCCTGATCGGATGAGAGAATCTCGTTGAAGAGTTGATCCGCGCGCTCGGGAGCCGTACCACCGGCGCCGAGATCGATCAGGCCCTTCAAATAGTCCGGCTGCTCCAGCGCGATAACACGACCCAGTCCCCACAGGGGAGCCTGAACGACACCGGCTGCAGTTGGGGCCGCGTTCACCGGCTGCGACCCACTGGTCACGCACCAGACTTGGGGTGCCATTTCGGTCGGAAACTGCGTCAAGGCCTGCGTGATGTGCAACATGCTGCCGCACGTCAAGACCTGATACGCCTCCAGGTCTTCAGCTGAAAACTCATCCTGGTCTTCGGTCCAGAGCCCCCACAGGTTCACGATCCTCGGTACGTGCCGGATACGCTCGACGATGTCTTCCAGAAGAAACTGGAAATCATCCGGATTGCCCGGGTTCACTTCCCAATGCGTGTCGTCTACCTGGCCGTACGTTTCCCCGAGTGACACCAGGACGGTGTGCCCGCCATGATCAGCGATGCGCGCGGCGAGTTCATCGCCCACACCCTGATTGTCGTTCAGGATGAGCCAACTCGTGCCAGCCACGCTCGCGGGCTGCTCACCCTCCCACGGCTTGGGCTGCCATTGCACCTCGTAGTAGCCATCGAAGTCCTGGTGCCGAGCGGCCAGCGCTGCTGGGTCCACGCCTTTGATCAGGACGCCTTCTATCACGGCCACAGAATGGAGATCCTGGTCGTAGATCCGAATATCACACACGAACGCGTTGTCTATCGCTGGCGCGTCCGTTCGCAGTTGAACATGACTCCACAGACGACCGCTCGGCCGGCCGGTCAGCCGCAGTTGGTCGGCGGCAATCGTGAGGTAGACCAGCGGCGGGCGCTCGTCAGGCAAAGCTGCCTCAATGGCATGGAAACACGCATCCAACAGTGCCGGATGCATTGTGTACGTGCCTAGCTCAATCGCCAGATCGTCTGGTGCTTCAATCTGGCCGAGCGCCTCACCGACGCCTTGCCAGAGATGGGTGAGGCCCTGGAATCGCGGTCCGAAATTGATGCCGACAGCGGCGAAGCGCTCGTAGACGGCCTCGCTCGCCACCTCTTGCGAACATCGCGCCTGCGCGGCTTCGAGCGCCAAATCCGGCAGCGCAGTCTCGTTCGACTGGTCGGCGGCGCGTCGGATCATCCCCGTCGCATGCAACTGCCAGGTTTCCTGTTGGTCGGCGGAGCTGTAGAAGCGGACCCCGGCGCTGTTCGCCTCGCCCGGTGTCAAAATCACCTGGACCGTGCGCTCCTGCCCATCCGGCAGAAACAGTGCCTCACGGAACGAAAGCTGCTCCAGCGCATACGATCCGGAACCATAGACTTGTGAGGCCGCCTCGAGCGCCATCTCGATGAACGCCGCAGCCGGCAACGAAGCCTGACCCACGATGCGGTGGTCGGTAAGGTAGCCCGGCCGTTCGGCGCTGAGGATCGACTCAAACTGATGATCCGTAACCAGCGGAGATCGCAGTTTCTGGCCGAGCAGTGGGTGCAGACTGGGATCTAGTGCTCGTAGCGGCGCGCGGGGCGAGTCAGCAGCCGTGTCGATCCAGAAGCGCTCGCGCTGGAACGGATAGGTCGGCAGGATGACTTTCTGGCGTGCGTAGTCTCGGTCGAAGCCCGACCAGTCCACGTCGACGCCGCGCGTGAAGAGCGTCCCCAGGCTTTCAAGCAGCCGCTCCCAGTCTGGGCGCTTGGGATCGAGCGTCGGCAACCATACGGTGTCGGGATCAAGGATCGATTGCTGCCCCAGCCCCAGCAGGACCGGCGCCGAGCCAATCTCGACAAAGATGCGGCAGCCCTGTGCATACAGCGTCTCGACAGCGTCCGCAAACCGCACTGGCTCACGCAGATGGCGACGCCAGTAGGTCGCGTTCGTCAGTTCCTGCTCGCCCGCCAGGCGGCCGGTCCGGCCTGAAATTAGATCCAGGCGCGGGGCGGTGTAGCGGATCGTTGCCGCAAACTGCTCGAACGGATCGAGCATCGGCTCCAGCGTCGGTGAGTGCGCGGCGAACGGGATTGCCAGTGTCCTCACACTGAAGTCCGCTTCGCGGAAGCGCTCCAGCACCTTCTGGAAGCCGAGGGCCCGGCCGGCCACTACCACGCTCTCAGGTCCGTTGATGGCCGCAATGCTGACATCATCCGGATAGTCGGCCACGATGCTGGCAACTTGGGCTTCCGAGGCCAGAACCGAGGCCATTTCGCCGGCGACCGGGAGCGTCGCGACGAGCCGGGCGCGCTCTGCGGACAGTCGGAGGCCATCCTCCAGACTGAAGACTCCCGCCACGCAGGCCGCGACGTACTCGCCCAGGCTGTGCCCAAGGACGTAGGTCGGCTCGATGCCCCAGGACTGCCAGAGCTTCGCCAGGGAATACTCGAAGGCAAAGACCGTCGGCAGGCCGTACGCTCGATCTTCCAGGAGGCTGATGACTCCCGCTTCCGGATACAGCACCGAGATGAGCGGCTGCGCTAGGATCGGCCGGAGCACCTCCTGGCACGCTTCGAGCGCCGCGCGGAACGTCGGTTGCGTCTCGTAGAGCTGGCGCCCCATCCCCACGAACTGGGAACCGAGTCCGGTGAACAGGAACGCCACCTTGGGTGCCTGCGTCCCGACTGAGCGCGAGCGCAGCACGGTGGGTGAGGACGACCCGTCGAGGTACGATTCCAGCCCGGCACCGAGCGCCTCCGCCGAGGAGCCAATCACCGCCAGCCGATGCGGGAACTGAGACCTACCAACCCCCGCCGTATAGGTGATGTCAGCCGTTGCCGCCGGCTGGGCAGCAAGGTCGGTACGGTAGCGTACTGCCAGGTCGTCAAGGGCAGCTTCGGTCTTGGCCGAGATCGGCAACAGGTGGAGAGGGCGCTCTCGTTCGTTCGTCCTGGGCGCGCTCGCTGGCGCCGCTTCGATCACCGCGTGGGCGTTGGTGCCGCTCAATCCAAAGGAGCTGACTCCACCGATCTGGGATCGGTCGTCCGGACCCCACGGCACCACGGTCGTTGGAACCTGGAGGGGCAGGATGTCCCACGGAATGTGCGGACTCGGCTCCTCGAAGTTGAGCGACGGCGGAATCTGTCCGTGTTGCAAGGAGAGCACGAGCTTCATGAGTCCGGCGACGCCCGCTGCTGCTTCGAGGTGGCCGATGTTCGTCTTGACTGAACCGACCCAGACCGGCTGGTCCGCTGTCCGCCCTTCTCCAAGGGCAGCACCGAGCGCTTGCGCCTCGATAGGGTCACCGAGCGGCGTACCTGTGCCGTGCGCCTCAACGTACGTGACGTCGCGCGGATCAACCCCGCCGCTCGCCAGCGCGGCACGAATCACTTCTGTTTGGGACGGACCATTTGGCGCGGTGAGCCCATTGCTGCGGCCGTCCTGGTTGACGGCGGTGCCTCGAATGACCGCGAGGATCATGTCGCCATCGGCCTGGGCGTCCGAGAGACGCTTGAGCACAACCACACCGCAGCCGTCTGATCGCACGTACCCATCGGCGGCGGCGGCAAACGTCTTGCAGCGCCCATTAGGGGCCAGAACCTCGGCGCGCGAGGCTGCGACGGAATAGCTCGGCGTCAGGATCGCGTTCACGCCCCCGGCCAGCGCCATGTTGGACTCACCAGATCGCAGACTCTGAACTGCCAGGTGCAGGGCTACCAGAGAGGAGGAGCAGCCGGTGTCCAGCGCGAGATTTGGCCCCTGGAGGCCAAGCACATACGAGATGCGACCCGCCGTGATGCACGGCATACTGCCCATCAGCGAGTGGAGATCGTAGGCGTTCAAGCCAGCGGAGAGCAGCAACTGGCCGTAGTCGGCCGAGTTCTGACCGATAAAGACACCGGTCTTCGTGCCCACGAGCCGATCAGGCGCGAAACCCGCCCGCTCGAGCGCCTCCCAGGCAACCTCCAGCAGCACGCGCTGCTGCGGGTCCATCCGCACCACTTCGCGCGGCACGATGCCGAAGAAATGGGCATCGAAGCGGTCGATGCCCTCAATGAACCCACCCCAGCGGCCACGGAGATCGCCCGATTCTCTTCGCCCGAGCAATTCGGGGATGTCGAGCGTCCATCGATCCGCCGGCACCTCAGTGATGGCGTCTACACCGTTGACCAGGAGTTGCCAGAATTTCTCTGGACTATCCACCCGGCCAGGGGTGCGGCAACTCATCCCAACAATTGCGATTGGCTCCTGACGCGCACGCTGGACGGCGTCGAGCTTCGACTGCAGGTCCATCACCAGGAGCGCCAGGCGTTGCGGCGAGAGCCGGCTGATCCGCTCGAAAAGTTCGGTCATAGTTACCCTATGCGCCCCCCGCCACATTCCGGCCGAGCGCCAGATCAGCGCCTTGAGAACTCAGGAACCGACACTTACGCCACGCATGTTATACCAAGCCCGGAAGACCGCGCCGTAAATTCCGCGCCTACCCTGATGCGGTGTCCCGGCTGACCACCTGGACTCGGAACGCCTCATCGCCAGCGCTCCGGAGAATGCGGCGTCATCAGGCGGGATTGGTATTAGTTCGGCAAACGCATGTGGTACATACGCAGTCGGGGCGCGCCAGGAATCGAGCGCCCGCCGCCCATGGCCCGCATCGCCGCAGGCGAATATACTAGCGGAGCCAGATGACATTATGCCATCTGGCACGGTCTATGCGACAATTAGGCACCCTTCTTTTTAATGGCGCGTTGATCGTGACAGCAGGCACTCCACTTGGATGAGGCGACATTGGCGAGAGCTCAGGCAGTGGGATCGACCCGCTCGTTGCGAGCGGGGATGCGCACAGCAGGCCACGCCGGCCCAACGCCGTCGGCCAACATTGACGCACTCGACCAGCAGCCGCCACTCGGCTCTCGCCTGACGACCCACCGTACAGTCGAGCACCCACCTGCGTTACTCGACTAGTCCGTCCGGCATCGTTGAGGCGGGTGTGGCACCGGCCTCTAACCTCCGAAGGTGGAATCCATGACCGCGCACCCGTCCGACAGAACCGAGCGTCCTACTCCACCGTTTGCCCGTCCGGGCAACGAGTCGAAGCAGCCGGCCACGCAGCCGGAACCGATTGCAATCGTCGGCATCGGTTGTCGCTTTCCAGGTGGCGTTGACTCCCCGGACAGCTTCTGGAAGTTTCTCGTCGAGGGGCGGGATGCTATCACGGACATCCCGGCTAATCGCTTCGATCTCGAATCGACCGGCGACCCAGAATTGGCGACGACGGTCGAGGGGCGCACGCGGCGAGGCGGCTTCCTTGAACACCTCGATCAGTTCGACGCCCAGTTCTTCGGCATCTCGCCACGGGAAGCGGCACAGCTTGATCCACAGCAACGCTTGATGCTCGAAGTTGCCTGGGAGGCGCTCGAAGATGCGGGGCATCGGCCAGACCGGCTCGACGGCAAGCACACTGGCGTCTACGTCGGCGTGTGGGCTGGCGATCAGGAAGGACGGCTGGCTCAAGATGCAGCACCGTTCGACTTTTATAAGCACGTGGGGAGTGGCCGCTATTTTGCGTCAGGCCGCGTCTCCTATGCGCTCGGACTCGAAGGCCCTAGCCTGACCCTGGACACCGGGTGTTCCTCATCGTTGGTTGCTGTCCATCTGGCCTGCCAGAGCCTGCGCGCGGGAGAATGTGATGTCGCGCTCGCCGGCGGCGTCAACGTCATCCTCCAACCGCACCTGACGGACGCACTCACGCAGGGCGGGATTCTCAGTCCAGATGGACGGTGTAAGTTCGGGGATGCCCGGGCTGACGGCTACGTTCGTAGCGAAGGCGCGGCCGTCGTTGTCCTCAAGCCGCTTACGCAGGCACTGGCTGACGGTGATCCCATCTACGCCCTCATTCGCGGCGGCGCGGTCAGCAACGATGGACGGAGCAGTGGCTTCCTCGCCACGCCCGGCTCAGAGGGCCAGGAGGAGACGCTGCGGCGGGCCTATCGGAACGCGGGCGTGTCGCCGGGCAGCGTCGCGTACGTCGAGGCACACGGGACCGGCACCCGCGCTGGTGACCCGGTCGAACTGCGCGCGATCCATAACGTGTTCAGCGTCGACCGCCCGGCAGACTTGCCCTGCCTCGTCGGCTCGCACAAAACCAATTTTGGGCACACTGAAGCTGCAGCTGGTGTGGCCGGGCTCATCAAAGTTGCGCTGGCAGTGAAGCACCGGGTGATCCCCGCCAGCCTGCACTTCTCCGAGCCGAATCCGGGCTTCAGGTGGGAAGGGTCGCCGGTGGTGATCCCCACCGCAGCGGTCCCCTGGCCGAGTGGGGTCGGGCCTGCACTGGCTGGGATCTCATCCATCGGCCTCGCGGGCACGAACGCGCATCTCGTGCTGGAGGAACCACCGATTCGGCAATCGGCGCAGGTCCGCACGGATGGCGGCGACCATGATCGGCCTCGCGTGCTGACAGTTTCTGGGCACTCCCAGGGGGCGCTTAATGCGGCAGCTGCTCGGCTCCAGGCGTTCCTGGATGACACCGGGTCAGCGGACGTCGCGCTCGACGACATTTGCTACACGGCCAACGTGCGCCGCGCGCAGCAAGAGCACCGGGGTGCCGTGGTGGCTCGTGATCGCGCCAGCCTCAGCGCGGGATTGGCTCACCTGGCTGCTGGCGAGATGGCATCAGGCGTAATCGTCGGACAGACCGGCGCAGACCGGCCAAAGGTCGCCTTTGTGTTCGCGGGGCAGGGTGCGCAGTGGCTGGGCATGGGCCGACAGTTGCTGGCTGATGAGCCGGTCTTCCGGGCAGCTATCGAGCGCTGCTCCGCGGCGCTGGCACCGTTGCTCGACGGCTGGTCGCTCCTGGAAGAACTGACCGCCGACGAGGCCACCTCGAAGCTTGAGCGTATTGACGTGCAGCAGCCGGCCGTCTTTGCCGTTCAGGTGGCACTCGCCGAACTCTGGCGTTCCTGGGGCATCGAGCCAGCCGCCGTCGTCGGCCATAGCCTCGGGGAAGTGGCCGCAGCCCACGTAGCGGGGGCGCTGAGCCTGGAGGACGCCAGCCGCGTCGTGACGCTTCGGAGCAAGCTCCTCCGGAAGATCAGCGGGCAGGGTGCGATGGGCGTTGTCGGCCTCTCGATGGACGAGTGCCGTGAGATCCTTGTCGGCTACGAGGATCGCCTCTCCATCGGCGTGAGCAATAGTCCAAAGTCGACCGTCCTGTCCGGCGATCCCACCGCGTTGGACGAGGTCATGGCGGTAGTGCGGAACCGGGATGTG
Source organism: Chloroflexota bacterium (assembly GCA_038318015.1). Classification (GTDB taxonomy): domain Bacteria; phylum Chloroflexota; class UBA6077; order UBA6077; family JACCZL01; genus JADZEM01. The sequence goes on from JBBQBU010000003.1 coordinate 15,113, forward strand.
TTCTGTCGCCTGGTCAAGATCGACGCAGCCTCACACAGCCCGCAGACCGAGCCACTGCTGCCAGAACTGGCGGCCGGATTGGCGATGATCAAGCCGCAGCCGGCCAAACTGCCGTTCTACTCAACGGTGACGGGCGCGATCTGTGAGGGCTTCCTCCACGACGGACACTACTGGACGCGCAACCTGCGCGAAACGGTGCTGTTCTCGACTGCGGTGGCGCGGCTGGTCGAGGACAACTTCGAAGTCTTCGTAGAGGTCAGCCCGCACCCGATCCTGGTCCAGCCAGTCGAGGCGACTGCCCATGCACACGGGCGCTCCGTCAAAGCCGTGCCCTCCTTGCAGCGATCGGGAGACGACTGGATGGTCATCCTGAGTTCGTTGGGGGCGCTCCACGTCGCCGGCTGCGCCGTTGACTGGACGCGGCTCTACCCGAACGATGGCACAGTCTGTTCTCTACCGACCTATGCCTGGCAGCGCGACCGCTATTGGTTCGACGCAAAGTCAGCGCCAACAGGTGTCGTGTCGTGGGCAGCGGAGGCCGGCGGTGAGCCTGCTTTGCACCCGTTGCTGGGCGCTCGCCTGCCGGATCTCGCGGTGCTACCGGGCAGTGTGGTGTGGCAGCGCCCGCTAGATGAGCGTCTGGCGCGCAAGCTTCTCGGCGAGCAGGCTTCCGACGCGCCGCTGCCGTCAACGCTTCCCGATGCGGCCTATCAGGCGTTGTCCATCGCTGCCGCGAAGGCACGCTTCGGCGACGGCCACCATACGGTCGGTGCGATCTCGCTCCAGGAGCCGCTGCCGCTCGATCACGGTGGTGCCAGGACATTGCAATGCCTGTTGACGCCGAGCACGGATAGCAACGCGGCGTTGCAAGTCTTCAGCCGAAACGGCGCAGGCTCCGGCTGGACACGGCACGCCGAGACCAGCCTGAGCATTGACCACCTCGATCCGAAGCACCTGTACGCACTTGCGTGGCGCCAACAACAAGGGTCACAGGATTCTGACAAGAAGGCGTCTGAGGCCGTTGCTGGCTCCTGGCTCATCTTCGCTGACCGCGCAGGCGTCGGCGCAAAGCTGGCCGAGCGACTGGCCAAGCACGGTGCTACGGCCGTTCTGATCGAGGCTGGCGAGTCGTTCAGTCTGCCAGCGGGTGACTCGGGTTCCTACACGGTGAATCCGAGCAGTCCAGCGGACTTCGACCGGCTGCTGGAGGCGCTTCGCGTCACCCATGGCGAGACGTGCCACGGTGTCGTCTTTCTCTGGGGACTTGATCTGCCGGCCACAGAGTCGCTCAGTGCCGCAGTTCTTCAGAAGGCGCAGGCGCTGGGTGTGGGGAGCCTCCTCCACCTCACGCAAGCACTCGCGCGAGCCTGTTGGGCGTCGGCACCGCGAATCTGGGGCGTCACCCAGGGAGCCGAGGCGGTGGCCGGCGAGGTCGCGCTGACGGTCTCGCAGGCTCCACTCTGGGGGCTGGGCCGGGTGATCGGGCTGGAGCATCCAAACCTCTGGGGCGGCCTCATTGACCTGTCGCTGGATGAGGCGTCGCTGGGCGCCAGCCTCGATGCGCTGGCGGCCGAGATCAGCGCGTCCGACGGTGAAGATCAGGTCGCCTACCGAGCCGGCCAGCGGTACACAGCCCGCCTGGTTCACGCAGCCGTGCAGGACGACGTTCCCCGTCGCCTGACGCTACGAGCGGACGCAACCTACCTCGTGACAGGCGGCACTGGCAGCCTTGGACTGGAGTTAGCGCGCTGGCTGATTGACCAGGGCGCGCGGCATCTCGTCCTGACGAGCCGCAGCGGTCTGCCTGACCGGGCGGGGTGGGAAGCGTTGCCAGCTGGCTCGACGGAGCGGCGGCGAATCGAGGCGGTGCGAGCGTTCGAAGCGCGCGGGGCGAGGGTCACAGTGGCGCGCGTCGATGTGGCAGACTCGGCCGGTATGGCCGCCCTCTTGACCGCGCTACGCCTGACGCACCCACCACTGCGCGGCATCATCCACGCCGCAGGCACGATCAATACGCAGCCGATCACTGCCCTCTCGGCCGAAGACCTCAACGAGATCATGCGTCCGAAGGTGGCCGGTGCCTGGACGCTGCACGAACTCACCAGTGACCTGGGGGCCGGCACGGACGGACTCGACTTCTTCGTCTGCTTCTCCTCGGGAGCCGCGCTCTGGGGCTCGCACGGGTTGGCGCACTACGCTGCGGCGAACCACTTCATGGATGCCCTCGTCCACCATCGGCGTCGGCTTGGCCTTCACGCCCTGAGCGTCAACTGGGGCTCCTGGGCCGGCGGAGGTATGGCCACTGGTGCGCTCGGCGAGGACTTCGAGCAGGCTGGTCTGAGCACCGTGCCGACCGAGTCGGCCCTGGCCGCGCTCGGCTACTTGTTGGCCACCGACGCGACGCAGCAAGCCGTCGCCGCCTTCGATTGGGCGACCTTCAAGCCGATCTACGAAGCTCGTCGTTCGCGGCCACTGCTCGCAGAGATCGAAGTAGCCGCGCCGGCCACGGCGCTCGTCGAACACCAGCGGCAGTCAGAGTTTCTGGAGCGCTGGGAGCACGCGCTCCCGAGCCAGCGCCCCGGTCTGCTCACGACGCTGGTGCAAAGTGTGGCGGCGCGGATTCTTGGATTCACCGAAGCGGACAAGCTCGACCGTACTCAGGGCTTTTTCAAGCTGGGAATGGACTCGATCATGACCGTCCAGCTTCGGAGCCAGCTGGAAGCCAGCATTGGCCGCCCACTCCCGCCCACGGTGGCGTTCGAGTACCCGACAGTTGCGAGTCTGGCCGACTACCTCGCCACGGAGATATTGCCGGTCGCGGAGGCGGGCAATGGCTCCGTCGATGTGCCGGCGGACGTGCCAGAAGCCGACCAGAACGGTCACGCAACGCCCGAAGCCAATCTCGATGACCTCAGCACTGACGATCTGCTAGCGCTGTTCGACAAGGAGTTCGAGAGCGCTAGTGACTACGCCGAGAAGCTTTAGGAAGTTTTTTGAACGCAATCGACTACGAGTCCCGACTGCGGAGCGCACTGCAGACACTCCAGCGCATGAAGGCGCGCCTGGATGTTCTCGAAAAGCACGAGGTCCGGCGCACCGAGCCGATCGCGATCATCGGTGTCGGCTGTCGCTTTCCCGGAGGGGTCAACGACCTCGCCTCGTACTGGGATCTTCTGGCGAACGGCGTGGATGCCATCCGGGAGATCCCCGCTGATCGTTGGGATGCGGCTGCGTACTACAACGCTGATCCGGATGCGCCGGGCCAAATGAACACCCGTTGGGGTGGCTTCCTGGACCAGATTGACCAGTTCGACCCCGAGTTTTTCGGCATCGCGCCGCGCGAGGCCAGAAAGATGGACCCTCAGCAGCGGTTGCTCCTGGAAGTGGCGATCGAGGCGCTTGAGCACGCCGGCCAGCCCCAGGATCGGCTGGTCAATAGTCGGACCGGCGTCTTCATCGGGGTGACACTCAGTGACTACCTCCAGCTCCAGGCCGACATCGACCCTTCTGAAATCGATGCCTACCGTCTGACCGGCAACGTCCTCAACGCCACGGCTGGGCGGATCTCGTACTTGCTCGGCCTCCAGGGGCCGACCATCGCGCTTGACACTGCCTGCTCGTCGTCGCTGGTGTCGGTACACCTCGCGGTCCAGAGCCTGCGGTCCGGCGAGTGCGAAATGGCGCTGGCCGGCGGCGTCAACGCGGTACTGTCTCCCGAGTGGACGATCACGCTCTCGAAGAACCGGATGCTCTCCCCGACGGGGCGGTGTCATACCTTCGATGCGAGCGCCGATGGCCTTGTGCGTGGTGAGGGCTGCGGTCTGATCGTGCTCAAGCGGTTGTCGGATGCCCAGGCAGCCGGCGACAACATCCTGGGGCTGATTCGCGGCTCCGCCATCAACCATGATGGCCCGAAAAGCGGCTTCACGGTTCCGAATAAGCTAGCCCAGCAGGCGGTCATCAAAGACGCGCTGGCGAATGCTGGGGCGAGCCCGCTTGACATCGGGTATGTCGAGGCGCACGGCACCGGCACATCACTCGGTGACCCCATCGAGGTACGGGCGCTGGCTGCCGCGCTTGGTGAGGGGCGGACCGAGGAGCAGGCGCTGGTTCTCGGTTCGGTCAAGACCAACATTGGCCACCTCGAATCGGCGGCCGGCATCGCTGGTTTGATCAAGGCACTGCTCTGCCTTCAGCATCGCCAGATCCCGCCCCACCTGCACCTCCAGCAGCCGAGTCCCTTCATCGGCTGGGATGAGATGCCGATGATCGTGCCAACGGCGATGCGTGCCTGGCAGGCCGGTTCACACGGACAACTGGCCGGCACCAGTTCTTTTGGAGCTAGTGGAACCAACGCGCACGTGATCCTGGCAGCGGCCCCGGAGACGACCCACGAAGCCGTGCCGGCAGCCGAGCCAACTGATGCGGCCTGGCTACTCCCGATCTCAGCCCACAACTCGGCTGCGCTTCAGGCTCGCGCCGAGCTTTTCCGAGACCTGCTGGCCGATGAAGCGCAGCAGATCTCGCTGCGCGACCTCTGCTACACCGCCAGCCGGCGTCGTGCGCACCTCGATCAGCGGCTGGCGGTCTGGGGATCGACTCGCCAGGAACTGGCGGAGCACCTGGGCCGATTTGCCCGTGGCGAGGATTCTGATGGCGTCGCGAGTGGCCGGCTCGATCCAGGCCAGACACCCCGCGTCGTCTTCGTCTGCGCTGGTCAGGGTCCGCAATGGTGGGCGATGGGACGTGACCTAGCGGCGCGCGAACCGGTCTTTCGGGCGGCGCTAGAGCGCTGCGACGCGTTGCTGCGCCCACTGAGCGGCTGGTCGCTGCTTGATGAATTGGGACGGAGCGAGGCTGACTCGCGTATTAACGAGACTGAGGTGGCTCAGCCGGCTCTCGTCTCCCTGCAGATTGCGCTGAGCGAGCTCTGGCGTTCGTGGGGCATCATCCCGGACGCCGTGGTCGGGCACAGCGTCGGTGAAGTCGCGGCGGCCCAGATCGCCGGCGTGCTGAGCCTGGAAGATGCCATCCACATCGTGTACCAGCGCGGCCGACTGATGCAACGGGCGACCGGGCACGGTAAAATGGCCTCAGTCGAGTTGTCGGAAACCGATGCGCTCGCCGCAATAGCGCCGTGGGGCGAGCGGATATCGGTTGCGGTGGCAAACAGTCCGTCTAACAGCGTGCTGTCCGGAGAGCCGTCCGCCGTGCAAGCAGTGCTGGCTGTGCTTGAGCAGCGGGGCGTGCGCTGTCGACTGTTGCAGGTCGAATACGCCTCGCACAGCACGCAGATGGCACCGTATCAGACCGAGCTTGTGGAATTGCTGCGTGATGTGAAGCCACGCGCGGCGAGGATGCCGCTCATCTCGACGGTGACGGGCGCGCAGGTCAGCGGTCTGGAGCTTGACGCCGGGTACTGGGGCCGAAACCTCCGCCAGTCGGTCCGCTTCGCCTCGGCGATGACCCATCTGATTTCCGAAGGCTACGATACGTTCCTGGAAGTCGCTCCACACCCAGTCCTTACGCCGTCGATTGAAGCGTGTTTGGCTGACGCCGAGCGACCAGGAGCCGTGCTGCTGTCTCTGCAGCGCGGCCGGCCTGAACGGGAGACGATGCTGACGGCACTGGGCCAACTCTACGCACGCGGCCTACGGCCAGATTGGGAGCCGCTCACCGCCGGCGGACATGCTATCGATTTGCCGGCCTACCCCTGGAAGCGGCGCCGCTTCTGGCTGGAGCCGTCCGACCGGTCAACTCGCCAGACCGCTGTCCGTGCAGGCGCCGATGCCGAGCACCCGCTGCTTGGTCGTCGGGTACGCTCCCCGATGGTCGAGGGGACGTTGTTCGAGGCTGAACTGCGTGCTGAGCGGCCGGGGTTCATCGGTGACCACGAAGTGGTCGAAGTCGTGGTCTTGCCCGGGACCGCCTATCTAGAGATAGCGTTGGCCGGTGCGGAAGCGGCATTTGGGACTGGATCACACACACTCGAGGCGGTCGCGCTGGAAGAGGCGATGGTCCTGCCCGAGGGCGGTGTCCGAACCGTCCAGTTCCACCTCGATGAGCCGCAGGCCGGTTCAGCGGGCTGGCAGCTTTACGGATCAGTCGACGGTGACCGCTGGACCCGACATGCCAGCGGCACCGTCCGCCTCAATGGAGCCGGCCTGGGGGTGAGCGATCAGTTCCGCCCGGAGGAGGTTCAGAACCGCTGCCCTGACGAGATGGCGGCTGACCTCCTCTATGCCAACCTGCGTGAACGCGGCCTGGGCCTCGGCGCCCGCTTCCGTGGCGTCGAGCGGATCTGGCGCGGCCAGGACGAAGTGCTCGGTCGGATAGTACGGCCGGAAGCATTGGCGGAGGACGTCCTCCCATACCGCTTTCATCCCGCGCTGCTCGATGCTTGTCTCCAGGTAGCCGCTGCCGCCTGGCCGGGCGATGGAGCGATGTTCCTGCCGGTGGGGCTTGAGAGCCTGAGCGTGTTTCAGGCTCCCGGGGAACAGCTCTGGTGTCACGCGACGTTGCGCCCGCAGGCCGCCGGTAACAACGAAACACACACGGCTGACTTGCGTGTCTCCACGCTGTCCGGTGCGCTCGTCGCGATGCTGAGGGGTGTCAGCTTCAAGCGAGTTGAGCACGGCGTGCTCGTGCGTCTGCTGACCGGGACTGGTGCCCGCTTCAACGATTGGCTGTACGAGGTCGCGTGGCGTCCCGTGGGCAACCTTGCATCTGCGGCCCCCACGGCCAGCGACGATCTGCCAGCACCCCGCGTGCTAGTCAATGCCGCGGCCCGGTCGTGGCCTGAGATTCGCCGTCGGTGCGATCTCGCGCACTACGAGCAACTGGTGCCGGCGCTCGATGCGCTGAGTACGACCCACGCTGTTCTGGCGCTCCGAGAACTCGGTTGCCCGCTGCAACGCGGGCAGCGGTTCTCGACGCACACGCTTGCTGAACAGCTTGGCATCCAGCCCCGTCATCTGCGAGAGCTTGCTCGGCTGCTGCAGTTCTTGGAAGAGGATGGCGTGCTTCGCCGCGTTGGTGACTCCTGGGAAGTCATCGCTGAGCCGACCGTCATTGATCTCGGCCCGGCCTGGGCAGCCCTACGCGCCAAGTACCCGGCGGCGCGCGGCGAGATCGACTTGACTGAGCGCTGCGGTCAGCATCTGGCCGAAGCTCTGACCGGCCGAGCCGATCCGCTGCAACTCCTGTTTCCGGGCGGTTCTCTCGACACCGCCGAGCATCTCTACCAGGACTCACCGGTGCTGAAGGCCTACAATACGGTGCTGCAAGAGGTCGTGCACGGCGTGGTGGCGGCGCACGCTTCTAGTCGGCGGCTTCGGGTGCTTGAGATTGGGGCGGGCACCGGCGGAACGGCATCACACCTGTTGCCGCTGCTGCCGGCTGACCAGACCGAGTACGTCTTCACGGACGTGTCGGTGCTGTTCCTGGCGCGCGCCGAGGAAAAATTCAGCACGTATCCGTTCGTCCGCTACCAACTGCTCGATATCGGCCGCGATCCCACTGCACAAGGTCTTGCTGCAGAGCAATTTGACATCGTCGTGGCGTCAAACGTGCTGCATGCGACCGCCGATCTTCAAGAGACGCTCAGCCACGCGCGAACGCTTTTGGCGGCCGGAGGGCTGTTGCTCCTGCTGGAGAACACCAGCCGTCAGCGCTGGGCAGACCTCACCTTTGGATTGACCGAAGGCTGGTGGGCCTTCCAGGACAAGGAGTTGCGGCCCGACTACCCGCTCATCAGCGGTGAGGCGTGGCTTGTGCTGCTTGGGCGTGTCGGCTTCGAAGGCGCGGTGGCGGCTCCCGGTCTTTCTCAGTCGGGTGGGACGGTACTCCAACAGGTCTTCATCGCGCAGGCTCCGCACACGCCCGCATCGACGGCATTGGCTCCGAACTCGGCCCCTGGCGGTTGGCTGATTCTGGCTGACAGCAATGGCGTTGGCGAGCGGTTAGCTGCTGCGGTCACGTCGCGCGGTGAACCGAGCGTTCTCGTCAGACCTGGTCCGTCCTTCGCTGAAATTGCACCGGGGCGATGGGAAATTGACCCCAGCAACAGTGCCGACTTCGAGCGTCTGGTGCGCTCGGGTTCTCAGTGGCGCGGAGTCGTTTTTCTCTGGGGGGAGGGCGCCGCACCCGCAGATCGCACAACCGTCGCTAGCCTTGAGCAAGATGGACGGCTGGGCACCGGCGGCGCGCTGCAACTCGTCCAGGCACTCGTGAAACATGCAGACGGTGAAACACCACGTCTATTCCTGGTGACGCGTGGCGCGCAGCCAATCGGAGTACCCGACGTTCTGAATATCGCCCAATCGCCACTGTGGGGCTTCGGCCGGGCTGTTGATCTCGAACATCCAGAGCTACGATGTGTCCGCATCGATCTCGATCCCGCACCCGAGGCCGACGTCGTGCCAGCCCTGCTGGCTGAGGTGCGCAGTCCAGATACCGAGAACCAGATCGGTCACCGTGGCGGACAGCGCTTCGCGCCACGACTCGTACGGCGTGAGTCGCTCCCTCCTGCCCCCACTGCCGTTGCCGAGCAGGCCATCCGCCTCACGATCCCTGAGCCTGGCGCGCTTGACCGCATGGTGCTCGAACCAGAAACGCGGCGTCCGCCTGGCCCCGGTGAGGTCGAGGTTCGTGTCCGGGCAATCGGTCTGAACTTCCGCGACGTACTCGTGGCGCTTGGGATGCTCGAGGGGCCGGTGGCCGAGGAACCGATTGGGTACGACTGCGCCGGTGACATCGTGTCTGTCGGTGCAGGAGTGACTGCGTTTCGGATCGGCGATGCGGTGTTTGGGACGGCCCGTGGCTGCATGGGTACCTACGTCACGGCGCCGGCCGCACCACTCATTGCCAAGCCGGACTCCCTGACTTTTGAAGATGCCGCAGCGATTCCAAGCGCCTACTTGACGGCCTACTATGGGCTGCACACGTTGGCAGGCCTCAAGGCTGGCGAGCGCGTGTTGATCCACGCTGCGGCCGGTGGTGTCGGGTTGGCGGCGGTGCAAATCGCCAAATGGGCCGGAGCCGAGATCTTCGCAACCGCCGGCAGCCCCGAGAAGCGTGCGTATCTGGCGTCGCTGGGCGTCCAGCACATCATGAATTCGCGATCACTAGAGTTTGCCAATGAGGTCAAGGCGTTGACCGGCGGTCGCGGGGTCGATGTGGTCTTGAACTCGCTGGCTGGCGACTTCATCACCAAGAGCATGGAGGCCCTGGCGGAGGATGGGCGCTTCATCGAACTTGGCCGGACCGGCGTCTGGACGCACGACCAGGCCGCAGCGGTCAAGCCACGCGCCACCTACCACGATCCAGAGTTGATCGATGAGGTCGCAGGTAACCCCGGGCTGATCGCTACGCTGCTCCAGGAGTTGGTGGCGTTGTTCGACGCGGGAGCGCTCCAACTGCTACCCCGCCGAGATTTTGTGCTCACCGACGCCGAGAGCGCCTTTCGGTACATGGCGCAGGCACGGCACATCGGGAAGATCGTGCTCACGCCGCCAGCTCCGGTCAGTCACTCCGAAGACGGGCAGCCAACGGTGCGGCCAGATGGCACGTACCTCGTGACGGGCGGACTTCGTGGGCTGGGGCCGTTAATCGCCCGGCGGCTGGCGGAGCAAGGGGCACGGACCCTGGCACTGGCCGGCCGGCGCGAGCCAGACGAGGACACGCGTGCCTTGATTGCGGCGCTGGAGGGCCAGGGTGTCCGCGTCGAGGTCATACAGGCTGACGTGTCACAGGCAGCCGATGTGGCGCGGCTGCTGGCTACCATCGACCAGACAATGCCGCCCCTACGTGGCATCGTCCACAGTGCGGGGGTGCTCGATGATGGCGTGGTGCTCCAGCAGAATTGGGACCGCTTCCGAACCGTCATGGCACCAAAGGTTGACGGTTCCTGGCTCCTGCACACCTTGACGACGGGCCGCGAGCTGGACTTCTTCGTCCTCTTCTCGACCTCCGTAGCGGTACTCGGGGCGGCCGGACAGAGCAACCACGCGGCGGCGAACGCCTTCCTAGACGCACTCGCGCACCATCGTCGGGCGCTCGGCCTGCCTGCATCGAGCATCAACTGGGGTCCCTGGACCGAGGTGGGCGCTGCCTCTGGGCGGAGCATTAGTGAGCACCTTGCCGCCCAGGGCTACGGTGGCATTCCGGTCGAAGTCGGCCTCGATCTGTTCTCTGGCCTTCTCAGCGACTCGCCCACCCAGGTTGCAGTTCTGCCAATCCAGTGGTCTCGTTATCTGGGTCGGTCAGAGGGGCGTCGCAACGATCCCTTCTTCTCATCCATGGTTGTGGAGCATGCGGTTGCGCTGGCGGCACCAGGGGCGGCTGCTCTCGAATCGGCGGCACCCGCAAGCCAGCCGCGCATCCTTCGCGATCTGGCCGACGCGACGCCCACTCGCCAGCGCTCCCTGCTGATCGAGTACGTGCAAGAACGGGCCGCTGGTGTCCTCGGAGCGGACGCTTCCCAACTGGATGCCCGCCGTCCACTCAATGAGTTGGGGCTGGACTCGTTGACTGCGGTGGAACTCCGAAACCTGCTCAGCCGGGGCCTTGATCTCAAGCGTCCGCTCCCGGCCACGCTGGTCTTTGACTACCCGACTGTCGAGGCCATAGCCGACTATCTGGCCCGCGACGCACTCGCCTTGGCACCCGTCGCGGTACCAGCGGGTGCAGCGGAAGTGACTCCGGCTCCCGCTGCACAGCGCGGTGGTGAGGTGACATCGCTGCTCGACAACCTCGACGACCTGTCTGACGAGGATGTCGAGCAGCTTCTGGCCGAGCGTCTAGGCGGCGGATAGGGGGAAGATTAAGGCATCAGCCGGGCGGACGGCGGCACCACCCCTGCCAGCGAGCGGTTGATCTCGGTCAACAGCTCCTGGCGGGCGGTTTGGAGGTAGAAGTGGCCGCCAGGAAACAACTTCGGCTCCTTAGGCTTCGTGGTATGGATCGCCCAGCCCATCAGGTCCGTAACGGGAACGCTGGTGTCGTCGATTCCACCGAACACGCTGATCGGGCAATCGAGCGGCTCCTCCTCAACCCACGAGTGGGTCTCGAAGATCTTCACGTCAGCCCGCAGAATCGGCATATACAGGCTGAGCATCTCGGGATCCTGGCGAATGAGATCCGGGATGCCGTTGTAGCGCCGCGCTAGTTCGTCCAGGAACATCTCGTCAGGCAGGCTGTGGATCGGCCCGAACCTCGGCGGCAAATGCGGTGCACGGCGCGCGGAGATGAAGAGGTGGGCCGGTTGCAGCCCGTAGCGCCGTCGCAACGTCCGCACAAGTTCAAAGCCAACCAGCCCGCCGAGGCTATGCCCGAAGATCGCGAACGGCTCTTTAAGGTAGCCGGCCAGCGCTTCAGCCAGTTGCTCGATCAAGGTGTCCATCTGATTCAGCGGTGTCTCGCGCAGGCGGTTCTCGCGCCCCGGTAGCTGGATCGGACACAACTCGATCTCTGGCGGCAACAGCCGTGCCCAGGAAAAATATTGAGACGCGCCGCCACCAGCGTTCGGCAGACAGAGGAGCGGCATTCCGCCCCGATGCGCTTTGTGCGGGCGAGCGAACCAGGCTTCGACGAATGGAACGGGTACGGTCAAATTACTGATCCGTGGTGAGAGTACGCGCCGCCAAGCGGTAACAGTCGTGCGAGCGGCAGCTCCTCAGCGGGGCGGGATGATGGGCAGTGTAACGTACGAAGCGTAGTCGACACTTCGCAGCACATTGATCGTGGGGGCTGGTGACACTTCTGGGGTCTGCGCCGAGCCTTTATCCGCGCCAGTGATCGTCAACCGGATGCGATGGCCGGCTTTGACAAGATAGGACGTTGATGTGAGGCTGAAGACCAACTCTGTTGGAGTCGAGGGGGATGGGAGCGGCGCGGCGTCCGTTGTGAGGCCACTATGGTAGGGCAAGTCGAAGTTCTCGTACGGCGGCTTGGAGAGCGCACGATGCGAGGCGCGTAGGGCACCGTCACTGATCGGCCGCGAGGTTCCCGTCTCATCGACATGCTGCAGGAACGCGAAGAAATCACCGTCTGGCGCGCTCGACGTAATCCAGAGATGCAAGACTGGGTAACCGGTGATTTCCGTATCCGCCGTCAATAGTTCACTCGTATAGGTGAGGCCCGCCTTGTCAAGCGCCGTCATGTCGCCTTTTCGTGGCTGCCCCGGCGATGTCGGGAAGGCCCAGCGGCTGGCCTGACCGCTGGTGACATCGTAGTCAACAGTGTACGCATCGGAGGCGCGCGGCTCCGTCGGCGGCTGCGGCCCCAACAGGCCATCATTTGCCGATTTGATGGTCATGGTCGGGCCGCTGCGCAGGTAGAAGGGGGTGGGCTGGCTGTTTGGGAGCGGCCAATCATTGGTCGACCGCCACTCCTGACCGGCCGGTGCGCCAATCGTAAAGTAGGTGATGGGCGGCCCCGTCATCACCCCGTTGTTGATGCCCTTGAGCCAGTAATCGAACCAGCGAAGATGCTCTGCGCCGTCGTAGCTACTGAGGTTATCGTCGTGATACCAGGGGCCAATAAGTATCTTCTGCGGATTGTCGACGTTGGCGTACCAGAGGAGCGCGTCACCGTCGAGTAGGTCGTACCAGCCGGCAAGATGGTAGATCGGGATCTTCGAGCTGCTGATCTCGCCGATCAGCGAATGCGGTGACCCGACCAACCAGGGTGGACCCCCGGTGGCGTCGACCCGACTGTCCCGAAAGGGCAACGCTGTACCCGCAGCGACTCCGTACGTATTCTGCTGATGGTCCTTCACCGCCTCGGCCAGCAGTTTTCCTTCTGGGTCGTCATCGACGGGGACTGCTCCATGCCCCTGGTCAATCCACTTCATCAGCAACGCGACGGCAGGAAGAAAGCCAACGCGTGGAATGCCACCATCGACGATGTCGGCGTATGAATCGAACGCCGCCATCTCAGGAAAGATTGCGCGCAGATGCGGTGGGCGCGTCGAGGCGGCGATAAATTGTGCCTGGCCCAGGTACGAGCGACCGATCATGCCGATATTGCCATCCGACCAGGGCTGGGCCGCGAGCCACTCAGTCACGTCGAAGGTATCAGCGACAGCCGCTGGCGCCATGATGCCGCGATCAGTGCCGAATGAGGCGCCCGAACCCCGCGCATCCACGGCCACGATGACATAGTTCTGCGCCAGGAGGTTGCGCAGCCAGGGGAGTTCTTCGACGACGGTCTTCAGCTTTCCGAACACGAGCGAGGCGCGCAGATACCGGTGAAGAATCCAGATCACCGGCAGTGGTCGTGTCTCGACTGCGCCGTTGCGAACCGGCCGAAGAATGTCGGCAGCCAGGCGCGTGCCGTCGCGAACCGTGATGTAGCGTGATTCCCTCACCCAGGCAGTGCCCTGGCTTGTTTCCCCGCCGCCGGACTGGTTCTTGGCAACTGCGACCAGGGTGCATGTCGCGGTGAGTCCGAAGCCTGCCATTGCGATGAGGAACCCGCGCCGACGGAGCCTCGTTCGCTTGGGCGAACGTCGCTGCACAGAGCGATGCGTTTGGTTCAAGATCTCAACTCCAGGGAGTGCAGCCACGAGATGGCACGGTTAAGACTTCAGGGGTTGACATCCCTGCACTCCCAGGTCAGGTCACCTAGCTAGGATATCAAGATCCCGGATGCGCCAAATATGATTTGGCGCGTGGGTCACGACGCTCCATCCAACGGCGCCACGAGTACGATGTGGCGCCGGCCCTCGAAGGCGGCCGGACTGGACAAAGGCGACGGCCTACGTGGACCGGGCGGCGAGGCAGCCGTCGTGGTCACAGCTCGCTACGTCAAAGAGATCAGATATCGAGCAACAGGGCTGTCGCTAGCGACAGCCCTGTTGCTTGATATCTGCCAGGATCATCGGTATCCGGACCGCTAGACCGCGGCCAGGTGGGTCACCACCCCGACTTCTCGGCGTTGCCGGACCTGATCAATCGCCAGGTTCTGCCGTCGGGCGTGGCAAGAGAGACATCCGGATAGTGATCTTGCAAGTACTGAACAACCGCCTGCGCCACGCCGGGCAACGGGAGATCGTCTCCGCAGATCGATCCGTTCGGCAGGAGGAGCGCCGTCCATGCGTCGATATCTGCGCGCACATCCGGGGCCTCGTGATTGCCATCAATGAAGGCGAATGCGATCGGACCGTGCGACCATACTTTGGCGGCGTCCAGGCTCGGCGAGCGAATCACCTCTAACCACGGCTCGACACGAAATCGGCGGCGGTTTCGCAGGAAGCGCTGGTAGGCTACTTCGAGCGAACTGAGTCCTTGCTCTTTCAGCCACGCATTGACACCCTGACCGTTTTCCGAATAGTCGTGCCAGGGATCGATGGCATAGACCTTCTTGCTCGTGCCACGACAAGCGATCGCCATCGCGATCGCTGTCCGCCCCTGCCAGACACCAGTCTCAACGATCTGGCTACCATCAGGCAGGCTGGCGACCAGATCGTGCAGAAAGCGGAGCTGATCCGGCGTGGAGAAGCCGTCTACCAGTGACATCTGATCGAGTCCCATAGGCTCGGACCCGTGACGTGCCACGCGCGCAGCCACAAACGCCTCTCGAACCTGAGGATAGATCCGTAAGCGTTTACAGATACTGACTAAGCTTGTTCGAAGCATCAGAAGAACAGTGTCCCGTCAGATGTGTCAAGGAGGGTTGGTGCGACCCTTTTCGAGGCTGTAAAGCTGACGTGGCGGGGGCCGAGTTCCACGTATCGTGCTGCCGTGCTAGGACCGAACCGACGACGGGCATGACCGGCGCGTCGTTCGGGAATATGCCGACAACCTTGGTGCGGCGCTTGATCGCCTGCATGAGCCATTCGAGCGGGTTGCTCGACTCGTGTATGCGCCAGGGCCATGCTCGCCATGTCGGCCATCGTCGTCGTACTCTCGCTCACGATCCACAAAATTTGAGTCGACACCATCCAAGGCTGACCGTATCTGCCCACCGATTCACTCGCATCCGAGACCGCCAGCATCGGCGAACCTGGGGCTATCTTATCGCGAGCATATTGCTCGGGGCAATCATGCGGACCTGCTGCATGGTAGTGGAGGACACGGTTGTCCGGTGGGGAGCTTCGGCGAGGTTGGCCGCTTGGCCCTGGCCGAGCGGCGAAGACTATACTCGGCCCGAGCAAACCGTCGGGGCCGTCGCGGACTGATTCAGATTGGCAGGACGTGCGCCCGCTTCCTGATCGTCGCCACAACATGGTGTTGCCTGGAAAGAGGACTTAGGATGCTTCGCTTCCTGCCATCGTCGGCCGCCCAGGTCGGCCGTCGGACCCCCCCGCGACGCCTTGCCTTGCCGTGCTGGGTGTTGGCAGTTGGCCTGCTCATCTCCGCGTGCGCCCCACCGCCCGCGCCGCCAAGCCCGCACGGCCTGCTACGGCCACCGTCGGCTGTGGCCGGCGCGGTGGCACCTGGCCTGACGGCCGTGCCCGGGCCGCTCCCGTTCCCGATTGAGCAGAACGTCGGCCAGGCCGGCTCGAGCGTCGGCTATCTGCTGCGGGCAGGGGCGATGAAAGTCGGATTTGGGGCTGGAGAGCTGACATTCGTTCTCGATGGTAGCAGCACACTCGCCAGCCCGGGAAGCGCAGGCTGGCGCCAGAACCATCACGCGCACTCCTTTTTCGATACGCCAGCGCCTCGATGGACCGTGCGGCAGGAACTGGTCGGTGCAAGCAAGGCGATGCCGAGCGGCACGGTAGAAAGTCCGACGACGGTCAGCTACTTCAAGGGCGGTCCGGAGCAGTGGCTGGTGGGGGTGCCGACCTTCCAGCAGGTCGCGTACACCGATGCCTGGCCTGGGATCACCGTGACCTACGAGCGTGGGTCCGTTGGTCCGAAGTCGGCTTATCACGTGTCGGCCGGGGCCGACCCGGGGCAGATCCGGGTGCTCTACAGCGGTGCGCGCGTACGCGTGGACGAGGTCGGGGTGCTGGTGGCTGAAACGCCGCTCGGGGTGTTGCGCGAATCGCCCCCGGTAGCGTGGCAGGAACGCGACGGGACACGGGTAATGGTCGATGCGCGTTATAAGCTGCTGGGCGAGTCGAGTTTGGACGACGCCGAATATGGATTTGCGCTCGGAGCCTATGACGCCGATCTGCCGTTGGTGATCGACCCGCAGATCGCCTACACCTCGTACGTCGGCGGGAGTGGGACAGACTGGAGCCGTGCGATCGCAGTTGACGGGGCTGGCAACGCCTACCTAACCGGCCATGTTGACAACGGTGCGACATTTCCGGGCTCGCCAGCCACGTTTGACAACAGCCCCAACGGCGATTGGGATGCGTTCATCGTCAAGATGAATCCGGCCGGGACGGCATTGCTGTACGCCGGCTTCATAGGAGGCACCGGCCAGGAGATCGGTTTCGGGATCACCGTCGACGGGGCCGGCAGCGCCTACATCGCCGGCCTGATCGGCTCATCGGGGACGTCGTTCCCGGATGGCGACGGCATGGGTGCGCTGGCGACCTTCGATGGCACCTACAACGGCGGCGAGGACGCCTTCGTGGCGAAGGTCAATCCGACTGGGACGGCCTTGCTGTACGCCGGGTACATCGGGGGCAGCGGGCCGGAAACAGCCTCCGGTATCGCTGTTGACGGGGCGGGCAACGCCTACGTCGCCGGACTGACCGGCTCATCGGAAACAACGTTCCCGGATGGCGACGGCATGGGTGCGCTAACAACCCTGGACGGCACCTACAACGGAGGCGGCGGGGACGCCTACGTGGTCAAAATCAACTCGGCCGGAACGGCCCTGCTCTACGCCTCCTACATCGGGGGCGATGGGTACGACCAGGCCTATGCCATCGCGGTAGACGGGGCCGGCACCGCTTACCTCGCGGGCCGCGCCGAGTCAAGCAGCGCGACGTTCCCGACCGGGGCCGGCATGGGGGGGCTGACAACCTTCGACGGTACCTCCAACGGAGGAGGCGGGGACGCCTTCGTGGTCAAGGTGAACCCGGCGGGGACGGCCTTGCAGTACGCCGGGTTTATCGGGGGCAACGCGTACGATTTCGCGTACGGCATCGCAATCGATGCGGCCGGCAATGCCTACGTCGTTGGCTCCGCTGAATCGAGTCAGGCGACGTTCCCGAACGGGAGCGGCATGGGGTCGCTGACGTCCTTCGACAAGACATTCAACGGCACCACGGACGCGTTCGTGGCGAAGGTCAATCCGACCGGGACGGCCTTACTGTACGTCGGGTATATCGGTGGCGGCGGGATCGACGTTGCTGTCGGCATAGCAGTCGATGCGGCCGGCAATGCCTACATTGCTGGAGGAACCACGTCGTCGGAGACGACGTTCCCGGACGGCGACGGCATGGGCACGCTGGCGACCTTCGACGGCACCTACAACGCCGTCACGTCCGCGTTCGGAGACGCGTTCGTGGCGAAGGTCAATCCGACCGGGACGGCCCTACTGTACGCCGGGTACCTTGGGGGTGACGGGCAGGATACGTCGCCGCCGTATAGCACAGAGGTGAGCACCGGAATCGCGGTCGATGCGGCCGGAAATGCCTACGTCACAGGTCGTACCAACTCCAGCGAGGCGACCTTTCCGGACGGGCTCGGCATGACCGGCCTGCCTACATTTGACAGCACCTACGGTGGCGGTTTGGCCGACGCGTTCGTCGTGAAGGTAACCCCGGGTGCCACCTGTGCGTTGGCCGGGCGGCCAGCGGCAGCGGGACTCACCTATGCCAACGCCGCCTGGCAGTACGCCTACTACGATTACATTACGTACGGCACGACCAACAGTTACTACGCATTGGTCTATGAATATCAGGCCTATCTCAGCAGCCAAGCAGGCGCCACTGCACATGCGAGCGGAAATTATGCGACGGCGAAGACGAACTTCAATGCTGCGGCCACCTACGCCTACTACGGCCACCAGTACGCCTATGCCTCCTACCTGGCTTCCAGTAGCCCGTATGCGAACTTCGCCTACGCGTATGGATATTACGTCGTGGCATATGAGAACCAGGCCTACGTTAGCTGCTAGCGCGCAGAGTATTCCGTGCGCTGGCGCCAGGAGGAAAAAACCGTGATGCCAAAACTTCCGAGCCGGGCCACCCTGCTCATCCCCCTGCTGAGTCTGGGTCTGCTCGTACCCGGCTTCATCCCAAGCCTAACGCAAGCCGACACGTTGCCCACACCCTGTGAGTTGATCGCTGCGGCGGATCCAGCGGAGGACACGGCGCTGCTGCTGCGTGGGATCCTGACTGTTGACCTGGATCCGGACTTTGCCCTCGCCCCGCCGCTCCCCCATCTGGCCGCCCCTCCGCCCCCGGGAGTTCCCGTAGCACCGAAGCCCCTCGGCACCGACTTGCGCCCGCCAGATTTGGCGCTGTTCAATCAGGAGCCGATTGCGGCGGCCCGTCAACTCCGAGAGAGCCTGTCCGAGAAGCAGAAGGCGGATCTGCGGGTCGTGTTGACAAAACACCAGGGCGCACATCAGCAAGTTCGATCGCGGTTGCCCGGGCTTCCATCCGAGGCGCGGGGGAACAAGCCTCTGAAGGCCGATCAGGAGGCCACGCTGAACCAAGTGTCAACGGACGTGCAGCGTATCTCCGATCAGACCGACCAGGACATCGAGTCGCTCCTCACACCCGCGCAGCGAGCGCTGCTCCAGAAGTCCCGGCCAAAGCGATTTCGGGCGGAACAGCCGGAGTCGTCAGAGGTCGTCTCAGAGGAACGTGCGCCGGGCTGCTGAAGGATCGACCCATAGGCTCGGCTCCATTCATCCAGAAGGGTGAGCGGGCGGGCGTACTTCTGAAGGCGGTGAATGAGAAACCCTTCGCCGGACCGCGACAACGAATCAGGCGCGCCGAGAGTAGAATTCGGTCCGCCGGTAAAGTCGTTGCGGCGACGCCGTGACCGGATGCCGGAACTGTGGTACATTGAGGCCCGTCGATTTGAGAGTGCGGAAGGGCGAACTCCGATCAAGAAACCATGAGAGTCAATATGATCGCCATCGGCGGACAAGGCGACGTTCGGCCCTACATGGCGCTTGGAGTCCGCCTCCAACAGATGGGTCACTCCGTCAAGATTGCCACACATAGCGAGTTTGAAGCGCATACTCGCGACCTTGGCCTCGGCTTCATCGAGATCGGCGGTAGCCCCCGCGCGATGCTCGAAAGTGAGGCCGGCCAGCGCTGGCTCGAAGCCGGCTCAAATGTGTTCGCGCACATTCGCTGGGGTGCAGAAGCTGTGCGGCCGCTGCTGGATGATCGCGCGCGCGACATCACGAAGGCCTGCCTGGGAACCGAAGCGATCATTTACTCACCGATGGCGTACCCGGCCGCGCACCTCGCGGAGCGGATGGGTATTCCCTGCTTCGCCGCTGACCCCGTTCCGCAGTATCGGACGCGGTACTTCCCAAGCCCGGTATTCGGGGGTGGGCGGTCACTGGGTTGGCCGATCAACTGGCTGTCCCACATACTTATCGACCAGTATTGGTGGCAGCAAATGCGGCGATCAGTCAACCAGTGGCGCGTCGGAGCCTTGGACCTTCCACCGATCGGCCTGCTTGGCCCGACCTTTCGACGGGACCGCACCGTCCCCATGCTGCTGTGTTACAGCCCATTGATCTCCCCTGTCCCCCCCGACTGGCCAGCCTCGAACCATGTGACCGGCACCTGGTTTTTCGACTCGCCGGCAGACTTCGAGCCGCCCCGCGACATCGTCGACTTCCTGGCCGCTGGCCCGCCGCCGGTCTCGGTCGGCTTCGGTTCGATGGTCGCCCGCGACGCCGAACGCCTGACCGACCTCGTGGTGAAGGCGCTTCGCCTGGCCGGAAAGCGCGGTATCATCCAGAGTGGCTGGGGCGGCCTGGGCGAGCGGATCGACGGCACGGATATCTTGGCGGTTCGTTCGGCCGAGCATAACTGGCTGTTCCCACAGGTCGCGGCAGTGATCCACCACGGCGGCAGTGGCACCACCGCCGCCGGGCTACGGGCCGGTGTGCCCTCGATCGTGACGCCGTTCTTCGCGGATCAGCCCTACTGGGCGCGACGGGTGTATGAGCTTGGTGCCGGCCCGGCCCCGATTCCCCACAGGCAACTCACGGCCGAAAGGCTCGCGGCGGCGATCCGGCGGGCGACCGAGGACGAGGGCATCCGGTCTCGGGCAGCCGCGTTGGGTGCAGCGCTGCGAGCCGAGGACGGCGTCGGCCATGCTGCAGCGGTCTTCGAATCGTACGTCGAGAACTGGTCGGGCGCTTCGGTCATCTGAGTTCTACCTGCATCTACCCGGATCACTGTCAGACACATCCGCGATGATGCGGCACTCCCGTCGATGGCCTCGGTAGTCCGTCCACGATTCCGCGACTAGTGGGTCACGCTCCATATAGTTGAGGATCCGACCAGATTGACGCATCCCCAATCAAATACGACGTGACCCACTAGTGACACTGAGCGGCAATGCAAGGTCGGAGGGCTTAGGCATTGCCGAGTAATAACAGTGTCAATGTGATGGCGTTGTGACGGTCCGCAAGCATGACGCGAGCTAGAGTGTCGGCATGATGGAAACGCTGGAGGCGATCAAGCGGCGATTTGAGCTGCTGGCTCCGGGGCTCGACGAGCGGCAGCGGCGGTTGCTCGCAGCGTCAGAGGCGCTGGTGCTTGGTCGGGGCGGTGGTGTTGCGGTGTCGCGAGTGACGGGGGTC
>JBBQBU010000004.1:0-34682 GCA_038318015.1 Chloroflexota bacterium
GGGGGCGCTGCACAGTTGTTTTACCGCCCCCCTTCTCCATGTACCCTCACATGACCCCAGGCAGCAGCGGGCCGAGTGGCAGTCTGATGTCCGCACCGCGTACCCTCCCGTCCGTCAGGCCGTGACGGACACGGTGTCGGAGGGGGCGCGATGGCAGGCGCGAACGAAGAGCGGGTCACACGTGCGTTTCTGGAACTCGTGCGGATCGACTCGCCGACGTTTCAGGAACAGGCGATCTGCCGGCGGCTGACGGCCGACCTGGAAGCGCTGGGCCTCCCCGTCGAGAATGACGGCACCGGCCGCGATGGCGTTGGCAACCTGATCGCGCGGCTGGACGGCGGCCCGGGCCTGCCCATCGCCCTCTCGGCCCACTTCGACACCGTGCAGCCGGGCGAGGGCATCGAGCCGATTGTCGAGGGCGGCATCGTGCGGAGCGCCGGCGACACCATCCTCGGGGCGGACGATAAGGCCGGCATCGTGGCGATCCTGGAGGCGCTTCAAGTCATCCGCGAGGTCGGGCTGCCGCACCCACCCATCGAGATCGTGCTGACGTGGGGCGAGGAGCGCGCCCACCTCGGCGCAGCGGCGGTCGATGTCTCCAAGCTGCGGTCGAAAGTCTGCTTCGTGCCCGACGCTGAGGGCGAGATTGGGACGATCATCGCCGCGGCCCCCAGCTACGAGAGCATTAGCGCCATCTTCCACGGCACAGCCGCGCACGCCGGCATGAAGCCGGAGGAGGGGCGCAGCGCCATCCTGGCGGCGGCGCGGGCGGTCGCCAGGACGCCGCTCGGGCGGCTGGATGCCGAGACGACCTGCAACGTCGGCTTGATCGGCGGCGGCAGCGTGCGGAACGCCGTCCCGGCCCGCGCGACGGTGGACGCCGAAGCCCGGTCGCTGGACGACGCCAAGCTGGACCGCGTTCTGAGCGACCTGCGCGAGCACTGGGAATCCGCAGCGGCCGAGGTTGGCTGTACCGTTGAGATCAGCACCAAACGCGAGTACCGCGCCTACCGCCTGACCGAAGACGACTTTCGTATGACGCTGGCTCGCGATGGCGCGGCGCTGGCGGGGGTGCCGTTCCGCGCCATCGCGACGGGTGGCGGCAGCGACGCCAACACCCTGTCTGAGCGCGGGCTGCCGTCGGCCTGCCTGAGTGCCGCCATGTGGAAGCCGCACACCCGCGACGAGCATGTGGCGACGGCGGACCTTCGGCGGCTGTCCGATTACTTGCTTGGCATCATCGCCGCGGCGGCGAAGGTGACGGCCTAGTACGGCGTGGCCGGAGTCCTTCGGTAGCGGTCCTTGCCCCTCACCGCCCCTCACCATCCCACCATGCGGCCCTCACCCCCAACCCCCTCTCCAGCAAGCGGGAGAGGGGGCAGGGGGTGAGGGCCTCAAAACTCCCGACGATGCTCGGCCACGCCGTAGCCCAACAGCGGGCGGCGACGGCGCGAGGCCGACCAGCATGCTGCAGGTGCCCTCTGGTTGGGACTACCGGCGACACAGGCGACGCCAGCCCGCGCCGACCAGCAACCCGACCGCCAGCAACGCCCCGAACTGCGCGTGCAGTCGAGCTGCCTGTCGCACCGACGGCGCGATTTCGCGCGGGGTCGTGCCCGGCGCGACCGTCTTGCCGACCTGGATCGCCACCGGGAGGCTCAGGAAGGCCAGCAGGGCCGGACGCGGCAGGACACGCAACGCGACCGCCGCCGCCAGCGCCGCGTACGCCCCGCCGATCAGCGCAGCCAGTTCGACCTTCGCCCAGCGCGGCCCGACGATGGTCGCCAGCGTCTGCTTGCCGAGCGCCCGGTCGTCGTCAAGATCGCGGATGTTGTTGGCGTGCAAGATCGCGGCCACCAGACAGCCGACCGGCACCGATGCTGTGAGCGCCACGCCCGCGCCGGCCACCCGATGCACCAGGAACCCGCCCAGCACCATCATCGGCCCCATCAGAATGAACACGTTCAGCTCGCCCAGCCCGCGATACGCCAGCTTCAGGGGCGGCGCGGTGTAGCCGTAGGCCAGCGGCAGCCCCACCAGCCCGAGGAGCAGGATCGGCCAGCCGGCCATGCCGACCAGCGCGAAGCCGGCCAGCCCGCCGACTGTGAAGAAGGTCAACCCGCCCGCCAGCACGGCGCGCGGCGACAGCCAGCCTTCCTGAATGACGCGGCTCGGGCCGAGCGACCCCGAATGGTCGGCCCCCTGCTGGAAGTCGTAGTAGTCGTTGATAAGGTTCGTGCCGGCCTGGAGCGCCATGCCGCCGCCCAGGCACAGCAGGAACGCCAGCGGCGAGAATCCGCCGACGACGATGGCGCAGGCGCTCCCGACGACCACCGGAATGATGCTGGCCGTGAACGAGAACGGCCGCGTCGCGCGGTACCAGACGACCGGCAGGCTCGGGCGCGGGGCCGTGGCCGATGCGCTCACGGCGTCGGCCACAGCGGGAGGGGTTTCGCTGTCATGCGCCATCGGCGGCTACTGGCCGGCGGCCAAACGCTGTCGGGCGGCTTCGGCAAAGCTCTCGTCGATGATGCTGCCCATGTCGAACGACGGCGCGTCGCCCTGGGCCGCGAAGAAGTCGTTCAGCTTCTGGAAGTCCTCGACGTGGATGCGGCCTTCCGGATCGTGGAACGGCACCCGGCTGGCCGCGATGATCGCAGCCGGCGTGTTGGTGTACTTCGCGAGGATGGCGAGGTTCTCCGGGCTGCGGTAGCCGTCACCGGCAAGGTCGCGTGCGCCCTGGAGGTACGCCGTCAGGAACCCCTCGACGGCCGCACGGTGCAGGTTCGCGAACTCGGCGTCGAAGTAGACAGCCGTCACCTGGAAGTTGTCGATGAAGTCCTCGGAGAGCCGCACGATGACACCGGCCTGCTCGGCCTGGACGGCCGTCGGCTCGCCGATCAGCGACGCATCAAGCGCGCCGTTCGACATGGCGACCACCGCGTCCGGGAACGGCAAGATCACGACGTCCACGTCGGCCGGGGTCAGGCCGCCCTGCGCCAGCGCGGCGTGCAGCCAGTATTCCGTGGCCGACGCCTTCGAGTTGATGGCGACCTTCTTGCCGCGCAGGTCCGCGACCGTGCGGACCTCGCCGCTGTCCCAGAGCGCCTTGCTCACCACCAGCGGCGTCGCCACCGGCGGCTTCTCGGTGTGGAGCGGGGCGACGAGGCGCGGGTCAAGGATGCCGCGCGTGGTGGCGTTCATCTGCGCCGGCCCAAAGCCGCCAGCGGCAGCGTCCAACCCGCCCGAGGCGAACGCGGCGATAATCTCAGCAGACGACCAGATCACCTGCATATCGACGTTGACGTTCTGCCGCTCGAAGTAGCCCTTCTCCTTCGCGATCATCAAGGGCGCGGCAATCAAGATCGGCTGATGGCTGATCCGAATGATGACCGGCCCTTGCGCGTTCGCTGTGGGTGCCAGCGTCGCGGCGGGCGAGGCGACGGCCAGGAACAACACGGCCAGCGCGAGGCCGAGCGAGGTCAGCGCGCGCCGGCCGCCGCGCCCCACGAGGCGGTGCAGCGGCGCACGAGGATGACGAGCGTGCGTCACGAGAGCGTTCATCCGGAGGTCTCCAGCGATATGATTCAGGGGGAAAGACCGAGGCGGCGCTCAGAAAGCTGAGCCACACCTCTATTATGCTAGAAACCGACTAGCCAGTCGGTTTCTTAGCCGGGAGTCAGGGTGCCTGCTCGCCAGGAGCGCGCGACCAACCGCCACGAGCGCATTCTTGATGCCGCGCTCGACGTGTTTGCGGCGTCTGGCTACCAGCAGGCGACCGTGGACGAGATCGCCAGCACCGCGGAGACCTCGAAGGGCGGCATCTACTTCCACTTCCCCGGCAAGGATGCCATCTTCCTGGCGCTGCTCGACCGCTCCGCCGACTTGCTGCTGGCGCGCGTGGCCGAACGGGTCAGCGCGGAGCCTGATCCGATTGCCAAAGTGGATGCGGGCCTGCGGTCACTGGTGGACACGTTCGGGTCGCACCGGGCGCTGGCTCGGCTGTTTCTGGTCGAGGCGCGCGGGGCAGGCCCCCGGTTCCATGTGCGGCTGGCAGACATTCAGGTGCGATTCGTGGCGTTCTTGCAGCAGCAGCTTGACGAGGCGATCCGCCAGGGAATGGTGCCGCCGTTCGACACGGAGGTTGCCAGCCACGCTTGGTTCGGCGCGCTGCATCAGGTCGTCACCAGTTGGGCGTTGGCAGCACGCCCTCGCCCGCTGGATGAGACGTACCCGCATCTGCGGTCGCTGCTGCTCCGGAGCATCGGGCTGCCGGACCGCTAGGGCTGGCGGGAGGGGTACAATGAGCGTGGCGGTCCTGGACCTCCTCGTGGCCCGTCTGCGGTCGCCGCTGGCCGGCATCCCCGCCGCCACGTTATCCAATCGTTCAGGGACCACCGACTAGCATCGGTATGCCAGGGGGCTACAGAAGCGTATGGCTACGAGATCTCCCGTGCAGCGCCAATTCGTCAAGTACACCTTTTTCAAAGTCGCACCGGTCTGGCGTGGCCTCCCCGCAGCGGACCGCGACGCCATGAAGCAGGAAGTCGTCGATGTCCTGGAAGCGTTCGCCGAGCGCATGCTGATCCGGGTCTACTCCACGGTCGGCACGCGCGGTGACACCGACTTGCTGCTGTGGACTGTCAGCGACCGCCTGGAAGACTTCCAGGAACTCACTTCGCGCCTGTTCGGGGCGCGCATCGGCACCTATCTCGACATTCCGCACTCGTATCTGGCGATGACGCGCCGCTCACAGTACATCGACAACCATAGCCATGAAGACCAGGAAGGGGCGCGCCTGCGCGTGAAGCCGGGTGCCGCCAAGTACTTTTTCGTCTACCCGTTCGTGAAGACGCGCCAGTGGTACCTGCTCCCCCTCGAAGAACGGCAGCAGATCATGGACGTACACATCAAGGTCGGGCACGACTTCCCGAAGGTGCGGATCAACACAGCGTACTCGTTCGGCCTGGATGACCAGGAGTTCGTGGTGGCGTTCGAGAGCGACTCGGCGTCGGACTTTCTGGATTTGGTGATGAAGCTGCGCGAGACGCAGTCGAGCCTGTACACGCTGCGCGACACGCCGATCTTTAGCTGCATCTCGATGACGCCAGCCCAGGCGCTCGACGCCCTGGCTACGACGACCATCGCGGCGGTGCCGAGCGCCCCGACGCTCGCGGGGGCACCGTCATGACGTTCCGCTCGTATCGCGCCGGGCTGCACCGCGTCGTTCTCGTCGGTCTGGCTACCGTCGCACTGACCCTGGCTGCCTGTGCGCCGCCGCCACCGCCACCGGCTCCATCCAAGCCCGCCGAGGCCGCGAAGCCGGCCGCCGCAGGCGGTGGCGGCGGCGGTGGCCCGGTTGCCGGTGACGCCGCAAACGGGCGCACGCTGTTCACGGCGAAAGGGTGCATCGCGTGCCATGTCGCGGCGGGCGTCCCGAACGCGACCGGCACCATCGGGCCGAGTCTGAACGGCATCGGCGATGTGGCGAAGCGCCCAACCCTCGCGGACGGCGCGGCAAACTCGGCGGAGCATCTCCGCGAGTGGATCAAGGATCCGCAGAAGCTGAAGCCCGGCACGATGATGCCGAACCTCCAGCTTTCGGACAAAGAGGCCGACGACCTGACGGCCCTGCTGCTGACGCTCAAGTAGCCACAATGATCTGACGGGGGCGACCCACCAGTCGGCCGTCCCATCAGAACTGAACGACCGGGAGGGTGCCCATATGCCGACAACGGCGCTCAAAGAATGGGCCGTTGCCATCAAGGCGCTCCGCGAGGGGCGGCAGGTGCTGCTGGTGCGGAAGGGCGGCATCAGCGAGGAGACGCGCGACTTCCGCATCAACGCCGAGCGCTTCCTGCTGTTCCCGACCTACGAGCATCAGCGGGCGGACCTGTTGCAGCCGGCCTTCCGCGATGATCTGCCGGTCACGCTGGCCGCGCATGATCCGTCGCTCGTCCGCTTCGACACGTTTGGCGAACTGACCGACCAGTTCGAGGTCACCGAGCCGGCCCAGGTGGAAGCGCTCGCGCCGTTCTACTGCTTCTCGGAGCAGTACGCGGAGGAGCGGTTGCGTTGGCGTCCGCGCAAGCCGCTGCTGGTGATGGCCGTCCGGGCATACCGGTTGGCCGCACCGGTCAAGCTTGCGGCAGGCCCGGCGTTCGGCGGCTGCAAGTCCTGGCTGACACTGGACCTGGACATGCCCGAGGCTGGCCGCACAGCAGCCCTTGACGACGCCACCTACGCGGCGCAGATTGCCGCCGTCCGCGACGCCCTGGCGCGCGTGCCGGCCGAAGCGTCCTGACCACGGACTCCGCTCCACGCTCCCCTCTCCCGCTCGCGGGGGAGGAGCTGGGGGTGGGGGGAACGAGGAGCCACAATGCGATATCGAACACTTGCAGATACTGATGTTTGTCTGAGCGAAGTCGGCTTTGGCGTCTGGACCATCTCGGCCGGGTGGTGGGGCGAGTTCACCGACGCCCAGGCGACCGATCTGCTGCGCCGCGCGCTTGACCTCGGCGTCACCTTCTTCGACACCGGCGACACCTACGGCAACGGCCGCGGCGAAACGATCCTGGCCCAAGCGTTCGGCGGGCAGCGCGACAAAGTCGTTATCGGCTCGAAGTTTGGCTACGATTTCTACAACAACCCTGACCTGAATCGCGGTCAGCGCGAGCGCCCACACAACTGGACGCCAGAGTTCATCCGGTTTGCGCTAGAGCAGTCGCTGAAGCGGCTCGACACGGACTACATCGACCTCTGGATGCTGCACAACCCGCGCATGGATGCCATCCTGAAGGACGATGTCTTCGCGCTGCTGGAGCAACTGAAGGCTGAAGGCAAGATCCGGTCATACGGGGCGTCGCTGGGGCCGGCCATTGGCGGCACCGAGCACGGCGACCAGACGTTGCGCGCCCGCAAGATGGACGCCTTGCAGATCATCTACAACCTGCTGGAGCAAGACCCCGGCCGCCGCTTCTTGCAGCCGGCCCGCGACACCAACACCGGCATTCTGGTGCGCGTGCCGCACTCATCGGGGATGCTGGAGGGCCAGTACACCGCTGACACGACCTTCCCGGCCAGCGACCACCGCAGCCACCGGCCGCGCTCCTGGCTAATCGAGGGGTTGCAGAAGATCGAGACGCTGAAGTTCCTGCACGAGGAACGGGGCATGACACTCGGGCAGGCGGCGCTCAAGTGGGTGCTGGCCGACCCGATCATCACGTCGGCCCAGCCAAACATTTACAACTTCGAGCAGCTTGAAGAGTTCGCAGCGGCCCCCGATCTGCCGGACCTGACCTCCGACGAGTTGCAGCGCGTCGCGGACCTGTACGCCCGCAACTTCGACGTGCAGCCGGTCACCGTCTGAGGTGCCCCCTCACCCTCTCCCAGAAGTGGGAGAGGGGTAGAGGGTGAGGGTTGTACCTGGCCCGCCGTCATGTTCGAGGGAACGTGCGACGGGCCTCGGGTCAGCGGCGACGACGGTTGCGGCCCAGGCCCGGGCCTGGATTCGTCCGCACCGGGGGTGCGTCGCCGACCACTGGCGCGCCGATCTCGTACGCGATCCACTTGTACGAGAAGCCGGCCGCGATGGCCCCGAGGATCGGCGCGACCCAGAACAGCCACAACTGGGCGATGGCCCAGCCGCCGACCATCAGGGCCGGACCGGTGCTACGGGCCGGGTTCACCGACAGGTTCGTGACAGGAATGCCGATCAGGTGGATCAGCGTGAGGCCAAGGCCGATAGCGATCGGCGCGAACCCTGTCGGTGCGCGGCCGTCCGTGGCCCCCAGGATGATGATGAGGAACATGAAGGTCAGCACGAACTCGGCCACGAACGCGGCCAGCAGCGAGTAGCCGCCCGGCGAATGCTCCGCGAACCCGTTCGAGGCAAACCCGCCGCTCAAGCTGAAGCCGTCCTTGCCGCTCGCGATCAGCAGCAGCACGCCTGCGCCGATGATGCCGCCGATGACCTGCGCCACAATGTACGGAGCAAGCTCCCTGGCCGGGAAGCGCTTGCCCGCCCACAACCCGAGCGACACGGCGGGGTTGAGATGACAGCCTGAGACGTGCCCGATGGCATAGGCCATCGTCAGCACCGTCAGGCCGAACGCCAGCGACACGCCCAGCAGCCCGATGCCGACATCTGGGAACGCAGCGGCGAGGACGGCGCTGCCGCACCCGCCGAACACCAGCCAGAACGTGCCGAGCGCCTCGGCCGCCAGTCGTCGTGTGAGTGGAATCATCTGAATCCTCCCGGTGGCGCGCCGGCCGCTGCCACCAGCCTGCTCCGACGCGCAAACGACATGATAGTCGCTCGGATGGGTCAGATTCTGTACAGTTGGCTTGCGGCCAGCCGGCACGCCGGCGCTGGCGGCGTTAGGCAGAGCGACTGGCGGCCGGCTCCTCGACGGCGGCTGCTTCGAGCAGCACGGGGGGCGGCGTTCGGAGACGGACACGCGTCAACACCCAGGCCGCGATGGCGTACAGGGGCGTCATCGCCAGAAACACCACTTGCACCCCGTACGCCGCCGCGATGCTGCTGCCGCCGATCGGGCCGCCGCCGTTGCCGATCGAGCTTGCCGTCGTCATCCAGCCGAAGGCCGCGCCGCGCCGAGACGGTGGCGTCACGTCCACCAGCAGGGCTTGCAGTGCTGTCGCCATGCCGCCCTGAGCCAGCCCGATCACCGTCCGCAGCGCGATCAACTGCCAGACGGTGCCTACGAGCACATGCAGCGGGCACAACAGCGCCGTCAGCACGCAGCAGCCCAGGAGGGCCATCCGGCGTCCGATGCGGTCCACCAGCCGCCCCACGATGATGGCGCTGAAGGTTGAGGCGATGCCGGTGGCGGCCAGCATGAAGCCCACGGTCGTCGCGAGATGCTCCGTACTGTCGGCCAACTGCTGCACGAACAACGGCAGAATCGGGTTCGGGGCCACATTCGCCAGCCGCACAATCGCCATCAGGCCGACGACCAGGAAGACCTGCCTCCGCACGCGCTGGCGGTCGGCGTCGGTCAGGGCCGGCCCGTCGGCGGCCGGGTCATCAGCGGCGGCGCGCTTCGGCTCGCGCACGATCAAGAACACCAGGATGCCGGTGACGATCAGGATGATGCCGGTCGCACCGAAGCCGGCACGCAGCCCGAACTGGTCCGCGAACGCCCCGCCGATCAGCGGCCCGAGCGCGATGCCCAGGAAGAGCGCCGACTGCATCAGCCCCAGGACGGTGCCCAGATGGTGCTGGGGCGTGGTGAGCGACACGAGCGTAGCTATGCCGGTGAAAACGCCCGTCAGGGCCCCGTGCAGGATGCGGAGCACGATCATCTGCTCGGGCGTCTGCACGAAGGCGATGCCGCCGAGCGCTAGGCCGGCTCCGAGAAACGCCCGCTGGATCATCAGCCGGTAGCCGAAACGATCGGCTAGGGTGCCCCAGATCGGCGACATGATGCCCACGGCAACGGCGAACGCCGCCGCCGCGAAGCCGGCCCACAGGCCAGCCTGCTTCACATCCGTGACCCCTAACTCCTGGACAAACAGCGGCGTGAACGGCAGCGCGAATCCGAACCCGATCTCTGACACGACCTGAGCAACCCACAGGATGAGGACCGTCCGGACCCACGGCGTCTGGAGCCCGGTCGTGATGCGCGCGGCGTAATTGGCGATGATCGACATCCTTGTGGCGCGTGATGCTGTCAGGCTCCGGGAGCGCAGCTACGCCCGATGTGGTACCCATGCGACTCGTTAGCGCTCAGGTGCGAGTATGCCGCTACCCATCTGCGGTAGATCGCCATGATACCCGCTGGTAAACCAGTGTTAAAATGGCCTGCAAATCGTTCGGTTTACAGGTGGGAAATCGTGCAGGCTCAGGCTGCCGCCGGCGGGCGTGTCCGGATGCGCGCAACGATCCAGGCAGCCAGCACGTACGGCGGCGTGGTCGCCAGAAAGACGGCCGGCACCCCGAAACCGGCCGCGATCAAACTCCCGAACAGCGGACCACCTCCGTTCCCCGCCGCGTTTGCCGTCGTCAGCAGGCCAAACGCCGCGCCGCGCCGACCTGGTGGCGTCACATCAATCAGTAACGCCTGAATGGCCGGCCCAGTGCCGCCCTGCGCCAGCCCCAGTACGACGCGCAGGGCCACCAGTTGCCAGACGGCCGAGACGCCCGCCTGTAACCCTGACAGCACCGCCGCCGCCAGCAGGCAACAGACCAGCGTCGCCCGCCGCCCGAACCGGCGGTCAACGCGACCAATCAGCAGCGCGCTCACCGTTGACGCGACCCCGTTTGCCGCCAGCACGAACCCGACTGTCGTTGCAAGCCCCTCCTGCGACGGCATCAATTGCTGCACGAACAGCGGGATAAAGGGCTGCGGCCCCATCTGCGAGAACCGGGCCAGCGCCATCAGGCTGACCACCACCAGCAACTCGCGGCGCAGGAATCGCTCGCGCGGGCGCGCCCCGGCGTTGCCGCCGGAAGCCCCTGATGCGCCGTGCAGACGGGCCGGGTCGCGCGTGGGGGCCGGCACGCAGAGCGTGACCATCACACCGGTCAGGATCAGAATGATGCCGGAGCCGGCAAACGCCGCGCGCAGGCCGAAGTGGTCCGCGAACGCCCCGCCGGCCAGCGGCCCAAGCGTGATCCCGAAATACACCGCCGCTTGCAGCAGCCCCAGGACCGTCGCCATGTGCTGACGTGGCGCGGTCAGTGACACCATCGTCGCGATGGCGGTGACGACGCCGGTGAAGACGCCGTGCAGCACGCGCAGGACGAGCAGTTGCTCTGGCGTCTGCACAAAGTAGATCAGCGCCGTGGCCGCGCCGGCCCCAAAGAACGCCCGCTGAATCATCAGCCGGTGCCCGAAGCGGTCCGCGACGATGCCCCAGATGGGGGCCATGCCACCCATCGCCACCGCGAACACGCCCGCGATGATGCCGGCCCACAGCCCGACGTCCGTCAGGTCATCCACGCCAAGCTCCTGGATCAGCAGCGGCGTGAACGGCAGCGCGAAGCTGAACCCGACCTCTGAGACGATCTGCGCAATGGTGAGCACGACGACCGTACGGACCCACGGAGTCGCGGCTGCATGTCGAAGCCGCTCGACGCGCGTCGAGATGATCCCCTCCCCTGAACAGTCACGGGCGGCCTCTGGGGCGAGACGCTGGCCGAGCGCATCCCAGAGGCAGCCGGAGCAGGTTCCCCCCCGAGTCTACCCCGAAGCGACTTTGCGGTAGACCTCAAGCATCACGTCGGCGGCGGCGTCCCAGGTGAACGTGGCCGCCCGCGCCAGACCGCGCACACTGAAGTCGGCGCGCATCTCGGGATTGAGCGCCAGCAGCTCCAGCGCCGACGCCAATCGCTCGGGGTCGTCCGGGTCCACCTGCATGCCGGCGTCTCCCACCACCTCCGGCAGCGAGCTGGCCCGCGACGAGACGACCGGCGTGCCGCAGGCCATCGCCTCCAGCACTGGCAGCCCGAAGCCCTCGTAGTGCGACGGGAACGCGAACGACTCGGCGGCCGAGTACAGGGTGTTCAGGTCGCCATCTGGGATGAAGCCGGGGAAGATGATGTCGTTGCGGTACAACGAGCGGTCCGCGCGCTCCATCGTCGAATCCGAAAGCCAGCCGCGCCGGCCGACCACCACCAGCTTGTGTGGCAGCGACCGCCCTTTCAGGATGTCAAACGCTTCGATCAGCCCGACGAGGTTCTTGCGCGGCTCGATCACGCCGACGAAGAGGATGTACGGGGTCTCGTCGTCAAGGCCGATGCGCTGCTTGAAGGCCGACTTTGCAGCCTCGTCAGTGACCGGTTTGAACGACGGGTCCACCCCGCCCGGCACCACCGTCACACGCTCCGGCGGCACTCCCAGCAGGCAGATGACATCGTTGCGGGTGTTCTCCGAGTCGGCCACCACGTAGTCGGCCCGCTGCACCGAGCGCGGCACCGTCCGCTCCAGGTAGGCGCGCAGGCGAGCATCAGCGCACTCGGGGTAGAGCAGGAACGCCAGATCATGCACCGTGAGGATCGAGCGGGTCGCCCGCACCGGCGGCAGCACGAAGTCCGGCGAGTGGAACACGTCCACCGGCCCGGTCAGCCAGTCGGCCGGCAGCGGCACCTGAAGCCGGTGCCACAGGATGTTCATCCACCGCTCGCTGATCCGTAGCTCACGGCGATGCACGTTCGAGCCGCCAGGGTACACGGCAGCGCGGCCCGGATTCGGGGCAGCGTGCAGGAGCAGGAACGCATCGGTGGTGTCGCGCTCCACAATCGAGCCGACGAGGCTCCGCACGAAGCGGCCGATACCGGCGTTCTGATTGATCGCCGACGTGTAGTCGATGGCGATTTTGAGGGGGCGGGTGGCTACCGGCGTCTGTACGGCCATGCGTCAGCTTACCGTTTACGAGTGACAAGGTAGAGGATGACGCCGGTCACAATCAGGCTCCAGTAGCTAATCACACGGTCGAGGATGGCGACCGACGCGGCCACGTTCTCGTCAATGCCCGGTGCCAGCCCCCAGCTGGCAGCCAGCAGCAAGATGCCGACGATGGCCGACTCCACGAATCCGAGGCCAGCCGGGGTGATCGGCAGCGTCGTCAGCAGGGCAGACGCCAGCGCCACGAACAGGATGATGGCCGGCGAGAGGTCGGTGAGGCCGAGCGAGAGGCACACGAGATACAGGCGGCCCGCCTCGATGCCCCAGCCGATCACGGAGTACGTCAGCACTAGCGGCAGCGCCCGGAACGACCCGAGTGTCCCCTGTTCAAACAGCGCGTAGTGGGCACGGAACCGCAGCGGGACCATCTTCGTGATGACGCCGCCCATGTTCCGCATCACGACCAGCCCGACGATGACCAGGGCCACCAGCACCAGCCCGGCCTGCATGATGCTCAGGATGGCCGTCGGCAGCGTCCCCGAGAAGGCGACCAGCACCGACACTGCCAGCAACGTGAACAGCAGCAGCATGTCGATGATGCGCTCGGCCAGGATCGTGCCGAACGTCTTCGAGAATGAGACGCCGGCGTTGCTCTTGAGCAAGTATGCGCGGTACGCATCGCCCAGCTTGGCCGGCACGATGCAGTTGGCGAACCAGGACAGCATCACGATCTCGGCGAGGCCGACGGCCGACGGCAGGCGCACGCTCCGGCCGGTGCCGTCCACCTCACCGTTGGCGTACCCGACGTTCGCGAGGAGTTGCTGCCAACGCAGCGCCCGAATCGGAAAGGTGAGGTAGTAGAGGAAGACCGCACCGAGGAACAGCGGCAGGTTCGCCTGCGCGATCTTCGCCCGAATCTCGCCGAAGTTCACTTCGGCGCGGGACAGGACGAAGCCGAGGATCGCGAGGCCGATCACGAACGACAGCAGGGTCCGAAGGTTCAGGAATCGCTTGGGGAGCGGATCGGGCTCGTCGGCAACGGCGGTCGCGGGGCCAGCCGGGTTGACCTTTGGTGCGGGCAGGTTCGGTGGCAATGTCGCCATCTTCGAGAGAGTGTCTTCAGTCACCGATTTGAAACGCCTCCGACCAGGCCAAGGAGGACACCGATCTGGATGCCGACACCGTGGACGAGGAGATTGTCGAACAAGTTGTGGATCGAGAACATCGCGAAGCTGCCGATCAGCCCGAGCGCCAGCGCCCGCGCCAGGACCGGCGAGAGCGGCAAGTCAAGCCCGGGTCTGGCAGGCTCATCGCCGCCGTCCCCTGATGTGTGGGTCGCGTCCGCCGCCTGGACTCGCCGCCACAGCCCCCGGAACGTCAGCCCGAGCACCAACAGCAGCGCCAGCAGCCCCGGAACGCCGGCCTCGGCCGCCATGTTCAGGTAGTAATTGTGCGCGTGCCCGAGTGGATCCTTCCACGGGGCGATAAAGTATTCCTCATAGGCGGCGGGGTAGTTCCCAGGGCCGACGCCCAGGAACGGGTAATCGTTGAGCATCCCCCAACCGGCCTGCCAGTGAGCCATCCGCTCGACGACCGCGAAGTTCTCCGACGTAAGTGTCACGGTCCGCACGTCGAAGACGCCAAAGTTCTCGGTGGCCGACGTGATGCGCGTCGCCAGGCTGGCAGGAAGCACGCCGGCCAGGGCCAACCCTATGAACAACGCCAGGCCGGCCACAAGTGGGACGACCAGCGCCCGCGCCCGTGGGCTCCAGGCAAGGGCCATGATGCTGAGCGAGACGGCCAGCCCAAGCCACGCCCCGCGCGACACGCTGAGCAGGATGCCAAGCCCCACCAGCAGGAAGCCGCCGGTGGCGATGGTCCGGAAACGGCCAGGGTGCGGCACCAGCATCATGGCGAGGGCCAACGGCAAAATGGTGCCGAGGTAGCCGGCGAACGGGTTCGGCTGGCCAAACATGCCGTGCGCGCGAATGAATGGCCCGACCGCGAACGCTGGCGGCCCGAGCGGCACAATGAACTGCACCGCGCCCATCAGCGCCTCAGCGGAGCCGGTCAGGAATAACGCCGTCAGTAGCGCGCGCGTCGCCCGATCATCGCGAATGGTGGCGCGGGTGTAGATGTAGGCCAACACCATCAAGAGCCACTTCAGCGTCTCCTTGATGGCGAGCGGGTAGCTCCAGGCGAAGCCGCCCGACAGCAGCAGGATCACCAGCAACAGGATCAGCGCGCCGAACAGCCCTTCACGCGGCAGCATGATGCGGTGTCGGGTGATGCCCTGGAGCAGCCACGCCAGGAAAACCAGCAGCAGCAGCGGCTCGAACGCCGAGATGCTGAATGAGGCGCTTTCCAGGCCGAACGTCGGGGAGAACGCGACGGCGACCAGGACAGCGTACAAGCCGACCACCGGCGCGATGAACATGGCGACCAGCAGGCCGACGCCGCCGAAGACCGCCAGCATGTACGGTAGCGGAATACCCGCCACGATGCCGACAATCAGCGCGCCGAGCAGCGCCTTCACGATGTTGGATCGACTGAGCAGACCGTCCGTCACGGGCGGTGCTGCACCGAACAGGCCAACGGGAGACAGACCCGCGTTCGGGGCCGTGCTCAACGGCCGGGCACCAGGAGCGAACGCCGCCGCACGCCGCCAGCCACCGGCGGGGCGCAGCGAGCGCTGGTATTGTGGCCGGTCCATGCTGCCGCGCGGTGCGTCAAGGCTCGCAAGGTGTCAGTCTCCCATCGGGCCAGCGGGAGCACACACGCGACAGCCAGAGCGACCGGGCATCGCGTGGGCCGCAGTCGCTTTCGTCGGCACGGCGGCGGTCGATTGTACACCAGTTTTGCGCGGCGGGGCAGGAGGCGCACGAACCGGGCACGCAGGCGTGCCGGCGGCGCACCCTTACGAGGTCTTCCCCGCCCGCGCCGTGGTGGGGCGCGCAACTGGCACGCCTGCCAATGTCGCGGCGACGGCCAGCGTCAGCCAGAAGACCACAGCCATATCCGGCAGGAAGTAACTGTTATCCACCAGCCCGTGCGCGACGAAGTCGGCCATGCTGCCAAGCGCACCAACCGCCAACGCGCGGCGCAACGGCCGGGCCGCATCAGCCGCCCGCCCGCGCGCCCACGGCCACACCAGCCGCCAGAACTGCCACAATACCCACCCGAGCGCCGCCAGCCCGGCCAGACCCAGTTGCAACCAGAACTGCAGTAGCAGATTGTGCGGATGCGACAGGTTCGGCTCGTAAGCGGTGCCCGGCGCGATGGCCGTCGGGTAGCGGTAGAGGAAATTGTCCAGGCCGATGCCAAGCACCGGCGACTGCCACACCAGCGTCACCGCCGCCTGCCACAACTGCACCCGCGCGAAGCTGGTGCCCTGGCGCGGATCGAGCCGGCCCGCCAGCCGCTCGACGGGTGCGGCCAGCAGCAGCACGGCGGCCGCGATCACGCCAGCCAGCGCCAGCGCCAGGAGCACGCGCCGCCCACCCAGCAGGCCGACGACCACCAGCACGGCCAACGCCGTCGCCAGCCAGCCGCCAACCGAGAACGTCGCCAGCAGCGCGCAGCCACACAGCAGCGCCCCCACGCCCGCGAGAACGCGCCAGCGCGGCAGCAGCCACGCCACAGCCACCAGCAGCGGCAGCGCACGCCCAAGCAGCAGCGCGAAATGGTTCGGTGAAGTGTACGTGCCCAGCACCCGCCGAACACCCTGCACGTCCGTCACCGCCCCCCCAACGACCATCTGGGACAGTCCGAGCACGGCCACCAGCGTCGTGGTCCCGAGCAGCGCCGCCACCAGCAGTCCGGCGTCACGCGGGCCGCGCAGGACCGCCCGGCACAGGTACCAGAACAGCACCGGCTCGACGATCAGCGTGCGTAGCTCGCGGAGGCTCAGGCGCAGATACTCGGTCGCCAACAGCGACAGCAGCGCGGCCACCAGGAACAGGATGATCGAGCCGTCAAAGCGTGCGAAGCCCCCCTCAACCGCCAGCGTCGAGGCGCCCTCACCCCCCCGACCCCCCTCTCCCGCAAGCGGGAGAGGGGGGAGTGAGTTGACGGTGCCATGCCCATGAGCATGAGCATCCCGAGCCCTCTCCCCTCTCCCACAAGTGGGAGAGGGGCCGGGGGTGAGGGATTGGCCCAATGCGTCGGGGGTGAGGGATTGGCCCAACGCGTCGGGGGTGAGGGTCACGCGGGCCAGCGCCCGGCGCACGCCGATCAGCGTCGCCGCCAGCAAGATCCCCGCCTCGGTGGGCGACACGCTCTGCCCGCCGACGCCCCAGGCGAATTGCGAGAACGGCAGCGTGATGACCACCAGCACCAGCGCCAGCAGTTCCAGCCGGAACCACGTCACCTCGGGCGACTCCAGATTAGGGCGGGCAGGCTCACAGCTCCAGCGCGACCGCACGGACCGGAGAGCCGTCGCCGCCGTCGATTTTCAGCGGCAGCGCCATGAAGATGGTGCGCGGCGTCGGTATGGCGCGCAGGTTGGCAAGGTACTCGATGACGACGATGCCGCGCGGGAAGAAAACATCGTGCGTGACGTGCAACGCCCGCTCGATGGTGCCAGGGTTCTCGGGGCTGAGGCGCAACGACGGGTCAGGCGGGTAGTCATAGCCAACCGCTGACACGTCGCGCGCGGCCAGCCACTCGGCGGCCTCGCGGGTCGTCCAGGGGGCCGTGGTCCAGAACTCGCGCCGGCCAATGTCCATCTTCTGGTCCCAGTCGGTCCGCAGCAGCACGATGTCGCCAGCCTGGATGTGCTGGCCGTGCTGCTCCAGATCTTTGGCGGTGATGCCTTCATCCGCGCCCCGGTGCGACAGGTCCACGACGGCGGCCGGGCCGCACCAGCGATCAACGGCCATGTCGGTGATGGTGGCCGTACCGGGCAGAAAATGGGTCGGGGCGTCCACGTGCGTGAACCCGTGCGACGGCATATCCAGCCGGCTGGATGTGAACATCGCGCCGTCTGCGTGGCTGGACGTGACGGTGCGCTCCGGCTTCCAGCGCCAGTGCGGAAAGACGATGGTGTGCGAGAGGTCGATGAGCCGCATAGTCCCCCCCTGCGCGCCGGCCCTAGCCTGTTGCTCGTGGTATAAACCGGCTACGTGGCGGCGCCACCGGCACGGCGCCACCGGCGTTGTCGCCTGCCAGCGCGAGGAGTCTACCGCGCCCAGCCCATTGTGCGGCGACTGCAACACGTCGAACGACCGTTCTGGCACTGGCCCGTGCAGAATGGATGGCATCCGACTCCCAACACCCGGAGGACGCATGTCCGGCACGCCCGGCTCCTCGCCTGCCTTCACGCCCGATCCGTCGCAGTTGAGCGACCGCGCAACCTGGCACGACCAGTTCGGCGACGAGGAGTCGCTCAAACAGTTGCGCGTCATCTGCCTGCCCTATCCCGAGGCTCAGGAGGATGGCGGCGTCGGGTCGCCCAGCTACAAGGTGCGGTCCAGAATCTTCGTGATGCGCCACCCGATGCGCCTGCCATCTGGCGACCGCCCGTCTGTCTGGCTGAAGGCCGGCCCCGGCGTCCAGGCCATGCTGGTCGGGTCCGCCCCCGATCGGTTCGCGGTGCCGCCATACATCGGGCACAAGGGCTGGGTCGCGGTGTACCTGGACGGCGACGCTGACTGGGACGAACTGGCCGACCTGATCGACGCCAGCTATCGACTCGTGGCCCCGAAGCGGCTCGCCGCGCGCCTGGACACCGAGGACTAGACGGACGGGAGGCGGTCGATCAGCATTTGCAGGTACACCAGCCACCCCTCGCCCTTGCCGCGCGGCAGCCGTAGCTGATTCGAGGCCGCCCGCAGCGGCGTGCCGATCTCACGGCCCAGGCGCGTGATGTCGGTGGGCACGCGGCCATGCAGCTTCACCACAATCTCCGTCTCAGTGGCCGAAATCTGGCTAACGCCCGCGCGGTACGCCTCCAACCGCAGCCCGACCTGATACACCAGATTCTGCGCTTGCTCTGGCGGCGGCCCGAAGCGGTCCTCAAGCTCGGCGATCAGCGTGCCGACCTGCTCGCCGGTGGTCGCCGTGGCGAACCGCTGATACAGGTTCAGGCGGGCGGCATCGTCGGCCACGTAGTCAGGCGGCAAGAACGCATCGAGTGGCAAGTTGAGCGACGGCCGCCGATCTGGCCCGGCCGCGTCCACCATCGGCGGCGGCGTCCCCTGCTCGGCGGCGTGCATCAGTTCCACAGCCTCGCCCAGCAGCCGGGTGTACAGGTCGAAGCCGATGGCGGCGATCTGCCCAGACTGCTCCGCTCCCAGCAGGTTGCCAGCCCCACGAATCTCCAGATCCTTCATAGCGATCCGGAAGCCCGCGCCAAGCTCCGTCGCCTCGTAGATGGTCCGCAGACGCGCTTCGGCCTGCTCGTTCAACTGGGTGTCGCGGGCGTACAGGAAGTAGGCGTACGCGCGGACTGGGCCGCGCCCGACGCGCCCGCGCAACTGGTAGAGCTGCGCCAACCCGAGCCGGTGCGCCATGTCGATGATGATGGTGTTGGCGTTCGAGATGTCGAGGCCCGACTCGATGATGGTCGTGCAGATCAGCACGTCGGCCTTCCCCTCAGCGAAGCCCAACATCACCCGCTCAAGGCCCTCTTCGGGCATCTGGCCGTGCCCCACGAGGTAGCGGGCCTCGGGGACCAACTCGCGCAGCCGCCGGTGCGTGATCTCGATGGACTGCACCCGGTTATGCACGTAGAAGACCTGCCCGCCACGGTCAAGCTCGCGCAGGATCGCCTCGCGCACCACCCCGTCATCATGCTCCGAGACGTAGGTGCGGACTGGCAGGCGCTCCTCGGGTGCCGTCTCCATCACGCTCATGTCGCGCACGCCGGCCAGCGACATGTGCAGCGTGCGCGGGATCGGCGTCGCGGTCAGCGTCAGCACGTCTATCTCTTTGCGAAGCTGCTTCAGGCGTTCCTTGTGGGCCACCCCGAACCGCTGCTCCTCGTCCACGATCAGCAGCCCCAGGTTCTTGAAGGTCACGTCTTTGGACACCAGCCGGTGCGTCCCGATGACCACGTCAACAGCCCCGGCAGCGGCGGCCTCAACGACGGCCTGCTGGTCCTTCGGGGAGCGGAACCGAGACAGCACCTCGACCTTGACCGGGAACACCCCGAAGCGCTCCTTGAACGTCGTGAAATGCTGCTGCGCCAGCACCGTCGTCGGCACCAGCACCGCCACCTGACGGCCATCCATCACCGCCTTGAAGGCGGCGCGCAAAGCGACCTCCGTCTTGCCGTAGCCGACGTCCCCGACGAGCAGGCGGTCCATTGGCACGGCCTGCTCCATGTCGGCCTTGACCTCGCGGATGGCCGTCAACTGGTCGGGCGTCTCCATGTAGGGGAAGCTGTCTTCAAGCTCGTTCTGCCAGGTGGTGTCGGCGCTGTAGGCGTGGCCCTCGGCCAGTTTGCGCGCCGCGTACAACTCGACCAGATCCTTCGCGATGTCGCGGACGGCGCGGCGGGCGCGGGCCTTCGCGCGGGTCCACTCCTGCGTGCCCAGACGCGTCAGGCTCGGCGAGTCGTCGCCGCCGCCGACATAGCGCGTCACGCGGTCGGCCTGCTCGCTTGGGACGTACAAGCGGTCCGCGCCGTCGTACTCGATCAACAGGAGTTCGCGCGTCGGACCTGTTGACCCGGCCGGGCTGTTCGGGTCGGCTGCGCCACCGACGCGGTACAGCCCCCGGAACCGCCCGATGCCGTGATCAACGTGGACGACCAGTTCGCCGGGTTGCAGGTCGCTGAGGAAGGCGTCGCGCGCGGCCGTGCGGGCCTGCTTGACCGGCCGCCGCACCTTGCGCCAGCCGAACAACTCGCCGTCGGTGTAGACGGACAGTTTCAGGGCGTCGCTCTGCCAGCCTTCAGGGAGGGAGCCGTGCAGGATGGCGAGCCGGCCATCGGTGGCAGCGCGCTGCCACTCGGCGGGCAAGCGCACGGTCGGGGCAATCTCAACGTTGCGCTCGGCAAGTAGCTCTTGCAGCCGCGCCGACTGCTGCGACACGATGACGACCGACTCGCCGCCGCGCACCGCCGGCCGCGCCACCCGATCAAGGAACGCTTTTAACCGCCCGGCGAACGCCGGCGCGTGTCCGAACTCCACCAGTTCGTGGCCGGCGTCGTGGGTCACGTCTACCAGCACGCGCGCGGACCGCGTTGCCAGCCATGACCGGAGTTCCGGCCACGTCGCGTACGCCTTCGACACGTCGGCCGGCAGCAGCCCCAGCGACTGCTGATGCGCCCGCACCTCCTCGGCCTGGGCCTCCAGGTCACGTGAGACCATCTCGATCTGGTAGCCCTCGTCGATCAAGACGATGGCATCGTCTGGCAGGTGGTCGAAGAAGGTGGCGGTCGGCAAGGCCGGGTCGTGCGAGGGGCGCTCGCTGGCCGGCGTCACCCGTAGCTCACGCACGCGTTCGGACGAGCGCTGCGTCTCCACGTCGAACACGCGGATCGACTCGATCTCGTCACCAAAGAGTTCGATGCGGCAGGCTGGACCGCCCGGCGGGAAGACATCCAGGATGCCACCGCGCCGGCTGACTTGGCCGGGGCCGTCCACCAGCGGGCCGGTCTCATAGCCCGCGTCCACCCAGGAGGCCAGCAGCGCGCTCATGCTGACGCGGTCCCCAATCTTGAGCACACGTGAGGCCGCCCGGAACCGGGCCGGCGGGTCCAGCAAGTCCATGACGGCGCGCAGGGAGGCGACCACCAGCGGCTGCCGGCCCGCCTGCCCCAACCGAGACAGCACGTCCACTCGCCGCGCGACCATGCTGGGGTCTTCGGTCAGGCGCTCGTACGGCAGGGCGTCCGGGGCCGGGAAGTGCAGCACGTCGTCGGGGTGTTCGGTCCAGGCCTGGAGGTCTTCCCAATGCTGGCGCGCGCTGCCCGGCCGCGCCGTCAGCAGCAGCACCGTCCGCCCGAGCGCTGCGTGCAAGGCCGCCACCGCGTACGCCTTCGCCGCATCAGCCACCGAGAAGCGGGGCGGCTCGTCGCCGGGCCGGGCCGCATTCACCGCACGGATCAGGTCCGCAAAGGGGGCTTCGCGCTGGAGACGCGGCAGCAGCGCCGCCAGACTGACGACAGGCTCCGCCGCCCGCGCGACGGTTGTCGGCGGGGGGATGGCTACGGAGGAAGCCGGCGGTACTGCCTGAACCGTCATATCGTTCCGGTCATTCGGTATATGTACATCCTGGGTAATGGTGCGCTGAACCTGGGTTTTCAGGTTCGGACGCTCAGGTGTTGAACTGGTTCATCGCCGCCGGCAGGCCGCGCCGCGCCACCAACTGGATCGCCTCGACGGCCCGATCAAGCGCCGCGTCAATGGCGACGCGCTCCTCTGCCGAGGGCACGCCAAGCACGTAGTCGGCAAGATTCTGCCCGTTCGTGGGCGACCCGACGCCGATCCGCAGTCGTGGAAAGTCGGTGGAGTCGATCTCGTCCACAATCGAGCGCATCCCGTTGTGAGTGCCGGGACCGCCGCGCTCGCGAATGCGGATCGTACCGGTCGGCAAGTCCACGTCGTCATACACAACCAGCAGCGCGTTCGGCTTCAGACCGTACAGCCGCAGCAACTCGCGGACTGACTCGCCGGACAGGTTCATGTAGGTCTGCGGCTTCGCCAGCGCCACGTCGTTCCCGCTGACGGTGCCGCGTGCCACGACGCTCTTGGCGCGCTTGCCGGTGAAGCGCAGACGCTGGACAGTCGCCAGCCGGTCCAGGCAGAGGAATCCCATGTTGTGGCGCGTGGCCGAATACTCCAGGCCTGGATTCCCCAGCCCGACGATGAGCGTGCTTGGTCCCATCTCGCTATCTGACTCGTTCTCCGGCTCAGTATCAGACCGACCGGGCTTCCGGCCGAGCAGATTGTCTAACCATTGCGGCAACATCAGTGTGGCATCCTGCGGGCACGACGAAATAGGGCTGATCGAGCAGACCAGCCCCCTCCGGCGACGCTGTCGCCAGGAACGAAGTATAGCGGTCCGGCCCCCTGCTACTCCTGTTCGGGCGCGGGAATGTGACGGAGCCCGACCAACCCGATCAGCACGTCGTCCACTTGTTGCGCCAATGGCGGCCACGGAAACCGCGGGATGCTGCTCCGCAACGACACGAGGCCGTGCAGCGCCGTCCAGACGCTCAGCGCGACGCGGGCCGGGTCCGCCGGTGGCGCGAGGCCGGCACTGATGCAGCGCTGGACTCCGTCCACCAGGAACCCGAAGGCATCAGCACCAACGACGGGCGTGCCCTCACCCCCCAACCCCCTCTCCCGCAAGCGGGAGAGGGGGAGACTCGCGGTCGGCGGCACCGTCACATGTTCCTCCGACTCCTGGGCCTCAGTTGAAAGTTCAGCCAGGGTGATGTCCTCCCCCTCTCCCGCAAGCGGGCGAGGGGGCCAGGGGGTGAGGGCCACGCCAGGGGGTCGGGGGGTGAGGGGAGAATCGGGGGGCGGGGGGGTTGCGGGCACGCGGCCGAAGAGTACGCGGTAGGCGTGTGGGTGCTCGGTGGCGAAGCGGCAATACGCCAGGCAGCCCGCCTGCAGTCGGCCGGCCGCATCCGGCTGCTGCATCACAGCGGCACGCACCGCCGCGCCCAGTTGCCCGAAGCGCACCGCCAGGACGGCGTGCACCAGCGCCCGTTTGTCGGGAAAGTGCAGATAAATCG
This sequence comes from Chloroflexota bacterium, assembly GCA_038318015.1. Lineage (GTDB taxonomy): Bacteria > Chloroflexota > UBA6077 > UBA6077 > JACCZL01 > JADZEM01. The sequence continues at coordinate 23,059 of JBBQBU010000004.1, forward strand.
AGGGCGTGGCGACGCCGACCGCCCGCGCCACCGCGCGCAACGACAGCCCCTCAATGTCGCCCGTGCGCGCCAGGATGTCGTCAGCGGCAGCCACCAGCTCCGCGCGCAGCCGGCTGCCCTGCCCCTGCGGATTCCGCACGCGCCGCCCGACGGACGCTACGGCCTCAGCAGCTTCAGGGGGCACGCCTGAACGATTGACAGACATCTTTACACCTGTTAGCATAAAACTCGTGAACGGGTGTAAGTATATCGCTTCGTGATCTTGCCGGGAGCCAGACGATGCACGGACAACTTCATCCACAGTCCCGAGAGCCGCAGACCCGCGTCGTCGGGCTGCGCGACGCCAGCGAGACCGAGGCGGACCGCACCCTGCGCGCCAGTGACGATGATCGCCACCGCGTGACCGATCTGCTCCAGGCGCACTACGTTGCCGGACGGCTCGCACAGACGGAGTTTGAGGGGCGGTTGCAAGAGGCCGTCGCTGCTCGGACGATGGGCGACCTTGACGCGCTGCTGACCGACCTGCCCTCGCTCAACGCGCCGGCCGCCGAGGCATCCGAGACGAACGAGCGCCCGTCACACCACGAGCGTCGCAAGCACGCGGGTAGCCGGTGCAGCGAGCAGTCTTTTCGCGCGCACGCCATCAGCTACGTGCTGGTGATGTGCCTGCTGGTGGCGATCTGGGCGCTCACGTCGCGCGGCGGCTACTTCTGGCCGGTCTGGCCGATGCTCGGCTGGGGCATCGGACTGGTGGCGCATGGGCTGACCGCCCGCAACAAGACTGACCAGCCAGACGGGCACGGCAGCGTCCACAGTTCGGCACTCCGCACCCACTGACCGCGCCGGTCCGCCCACCACGACGGCGAACCCACACCCTGACACCCAACGTCACCGCAGTCACCGCTGGCTGCGGCGGTAGCCGTCCGCCTCGGCATCGGCCGGCGTCGCGTAGCACACTTCCGGGCGGGTCGCGGCGTATGACGTGCCGCTCGGGACGTGGTAGATCTTGCTCTCGCGGTTGCCCTTGACCGGGTGCGACGCCGGGCAGTTGTTCCCCTCGGGAACAGCCCGAGCGCCACTGGCCGGCGCGGCCCCTGGCTGCGGGCCGCTGGTGGGGGCACTCGGCTGGCCCGGCACCGACCCTGACGGTGCCAACGGCAGCAGTGGCACGCGGACCGCGTCCGGTGCCTGCCGCGCCAGGTAGGCCAGCCCGACCAGACTCAGCCCGAGCAGCAGCACCGAGACGGCCGCCGCGATCAGCAGCAGGTCGCGGATGCGGCGCAACCGCTGGCGGCGGGCAGCTTCAGCTTCGACGGCGCGGGCATCCGGCAAGTCGGTGGCGAACACCCCCGAGTCGGCCGTTGCGCTCCCCGTTCGGGGTCGAAGGGACGGGATCGGCGCTGGACTGCTCGGCATGTTCGCTGCCCACCGCTCGCTGACCTTGCCTTCGTCAGCGTCGCCGGTCGAATCGCTGTCAGCGTCATCAATCGAGCGCAGATCCCTGGCGCTGCCTGCCAACTCGCGCGGGGTGGCTGGCACAGGAGGCGGCGGGGACCAGGGTGCCGGCGTGATCCACGGCGTGGACTGCGCGCCCGCCCTCGACCGTGCAGCGTCGTCCGGCTCCTCCAGCAGCGCCACCAGTTCGTCAAGGTCGGCATCACAGCGGCTGCAGCCAGCCTCCAGGTGCTCGGCCACCTCGGGCAGCAGCGCGTCGGCAGCGGCCTGCCCCTGGGCCATCAGCATCTCGGCGTACTCACCCAGCGTGCCAGCATCGACCAGGTGAACTGGCGGCATTGCCCGGAGGTCCGCGAACAGGCGCGCCCGCCCCACACGGGTCGGTTGGATGCGCTGGCGCTCCGGCTGTTCGGCCACGCCGCCTACCCTCGCATGCTCGTTGGCTGCCGCCCGACGACGGATTGTGCACACCGTCGCAGGCGCGTCAACCCGGTGAACACGATCTGCCGCGCGTTGACCGTCGTCACACCAAGATCCTGTGCAATCTGCTCCGCACCAGCGTCTGCATAATATCGCAGTTCGACGGCGCGCCGGTTACGCTCCGGCAGCCGCGCCAGGCAGTCGTCAAGCACACGGTACCGCGCATCCTCGGCATCGGTGGACGGGGAACCGGCCAGGGGCATGCCGTCATCAAGGGGGGTGCGACCAGGGACCGTGCGGCGGCGCGCGCCCTTCGCCACGTTCAGGCACTTCCCCAACACAAACCCGCGAAACGTCTCCGGCCCGCGCGCCGACGACACGTCCAGCACCACGCTCGAACACATATCGGCGATGGCATCCTCAACGAACTCACCCTGCAAGTCGCTCAGATGGCCCAGCGCCCAGGCACGAATCCGTGCTTCCAGCGCGTTCCAGGCATCGGGGTCGTTCGGGTTGCTGCTGATGCGGGTGCAGATGGTCGCCCAGTCCACGGTGGTAGCTCGCTCTCCACGGCGACGCCCGTAGCCGCGTCGGTGCCGCCTGCATCGCAGTCTAGGCGGGAAGTTGCAATCTGTCTAGCCTGCGCAGGTACATCCTGCGTCGCCCCGGCCAGTTGCACCGATGCACCGACCGACTCCTCACGTAATGCGATGAGCCGGTCACGCTTGACGCTGCGCTCGTCCGTGTCGGCATCCCCTGGCCGTGGCCTGTCATTCGCGATGCACAATCGGCGTGACGGGCCGGTCACGTCATCGCTCTCCGCATCGTTCGCTTACCCAAAGCCAGCATGTTTGCGCGAAACCCCAGCGACGTGCAGCGATGGCGTCCGTGCGGCGTAACAGAACGTCCTCATTCGTACCTTGTATGGTGGGTCCGCTGACAGAGTGGATCATGGTTGGTCAGCCCCCGGTGGGCGCTGCACCGTAGTCCGAGATGGACCAATGAGGATGCCATGCACGACATCAGCAGTGGAACGACCGCCCAGGATATTGACCGACGCCTCTGGCTGGAGCTGGAGCCCGAACAGTACGCCCTCGTCCGGGAGCTTATCCGGCTGGAGTCGGACGCGCCGATTATCGGCCTGCTGGACGAGACGGAGCGCATCATCACCGGGCTGGAGGCGCACCTGCCGGGACTGGCACCGGCCATCCGCCTCGTCGCCAACCACCTCATTGAGGCCGGCGAGATCTACGAAGACGATGCGGGCGTCGATAGCTGGCAGTGCTGCGACCGGATGCGGTTCGAACACGGTCCCGGCCTCGCGTCGTAGGGACGGCGCGGCACGGGCGGGCATGCGTCACCGTTGCCACCACATCCGGGCCGCGCGGACTCCGGCCCGGATGTGGCGAAGCAGGCGCAGGACGGGCCGATTGCCGGGTGCTGGTCTGTCGGGTCGGCCAACGGCTATGCGGGCAGGTTGGGGTGTCTGCGATAATCGAGTGAGATGCGTTCGGCGGGTGTCCGGACGCGGCACTGTCGCCGGCTGACTGGCAACGCCGACTCTGCATGTTGTGTCGCTCGGCCACGTTCCCCCGGAGGCTCCCTCGCCCACCATGTTCAATCGCCTGTTTCGCCGCGAAAAGCTCGACCAGGGCGTCGAGAAGTCACGGTCTGGGTTTTTTGGCCGCATTCGGCAACTGCTGACGGCCGAGCGCCCCATTGATGACGACCTCTGGGACGAGCTTGAGGAGTTGCTGATTCAGGCCGACGTGGGCGTGCAGCTCACCGATGAATTGATGGGGCGACTGCGCGACGAGCATCGCAACGGCGAGATCCAGCACGCGCGCGACCTGTTCGACGCGCTGAAGGATGCGCTGGCGACCTCCCTGGAGGACGTGGCAGAGAAACAGAAGGCGGTGGGGCCGCTAGTCCGCAAGGGGCAGCTTGCCTGCATCCTGGTCGTCGGCGTCAACGGCGTTGGCAAGACCACGTCCATCGCGAAGCTCGGCAACCTGTACCGCTCACAGGGGTACAGCGTCGTACTGGCGGCCGGCGACACGTTCCGCGCGGCGGCCATCGACCAGCTCAAAATCTGGGGCGAGCGAGCGAAGGTGCCGGTGGTGGCGCACCAGCCGAACGCCGACCCCGGCTCGGTGGTCTTCGACGCCATCAGTGCAGCCCGCGCCCGCAACGCCGATCTCGTCATCATCGACACGGCCGGGCGGCTGCACACCAAGTTCAACCTGATGGAAGAGTTGAAGAAGCTCCGGCGGATCATCGACAAGCAGAACGTGTCGCAGGTCACCACCGTCCTGGTCGTGGACGCGACGACCGGCCAGAACGCCATCACCCAGGCGCAGCAGTTCAAGAAGACGGCCGGCCTTGACGGGCTGGTCGTGACGAAGCTGGACGGCACGGCGAAGGGCGGCGTGGTCTTTGCCGTCACCCGCGAGGTCGGCGTGCCGATTCTGTTTGTCGGCACCGGCGAGAAGCTTGACGATATGTCAGACTTCGACCCTGACGACTTTGTGGATGCGCTGGTCGGCGACGGCACGCCCTGAGATGCTGACGGGAGATGTGTGGATGGCCAAGGAACTGCGACCACTTGATGTCAGCGATAGGCCGGACGTACTGAACCTCGCGCAGGAAGTGGCAGATACTGGAGTCGGGCGTGTGCTTCGGACAGAACAGGGCGAACTGGCCGTCGTCATGCCGCTCGCGAAGCGGCAGCCCCGACGGCCACGCGGCCGGTCGATCACGAAGGAAGACGGCCTGTACCGGCTGATCGGAGTTGGTCGCAGTGGATCAGAGAGCGACGCATCAGAGCGCAAGCACGACATCCTGGCGCGCGCCTACCGCCCAGACGATTAGATGACCGACTTCCCGGTCTCGATCCGGACGCGCCGAGCCTTCGTTGATTCGTCGGCGAACCTGGCGCTCCTCGACCGGGATGATCGCAACCATCAGGCGGCTGTGAGCATTCTCGACTGGCTCATCTCCCAGCGCTACCGCCTGTACACGACGAACGCTATGCTGATTGAGTCCCATGCGCTCATACTGTCAGTGCTTGGCAACCGCATAGCGAATCAGTTTCTCCTTGAAGTCGTCGACAGCAGCACCGTCGTCGTTCGCGTGCGCGCCGCTGACGAGGAACGAGCAAGGACGATTCTGTACCGCTATGAGGACAAGGTATTCTCGTACAACGATGCGATCAGCTTTGCCGTCATGGAGCGGCTTGGCATCGAACTCGCCTATACCTTCGACAGTGATTTCCGCCAATATGGCTGGTTAGTGGCGGCACCGCAGCAGTAAGCAGCACGAGCGATGATGCGGCACCGGCCCGGTCCGCGAGGACTTGTCACCGGGGCTTGCCTGAGCGCGCATTGACAGGAGGAGACGGTCATGTTTGAGAGTCTGTCTGATCGGCTAACAACCGTCTTCGACAAGCTGCGGAGCCGGGGCAAAGTCACCGAGGACGATCTGAAGGTCGCGCTGCGTGAGGTCCGCATCGCCCTGCTGGAAGCGGATGTCAGCCTGAAGGTCGTGCGCCAGTTCATCACCGCCGTGCAGGAAAAGGCGCTCGGCGCAGACGTGCTCAAGGGGCTGAATCCCGCCCAGCAAGTTATCAAGATCGTCCATGATGAACTGGTCGAAGTGCTGGGCGGCGGCGCGGCGAAGCTCAACACCGCCAACCAGCCGCCGAACGTCATCATGCTGGTGGGTTTGCAGGGCGCTGGCAAGACGACGCTGGCCGCCAAGCTGTCGCTGATGTTGCGGAAGCAAGGCCACCGCCCGATCATGGTCGCAGCCGACCCGTACCGCCCTGCGGCCGTCTTACAGATTCAGACGCTCGGCAAGCAGCTTGACATCCCGGTCTACCACGAGCCGAACCGCAAGCCGCCCGAACTGGCGCAGGACGCGGTGAAGTACGCCGAGCGGATGAACTTCAACTACGTGATTGTGGACACCGCCGGGCGCACCGTCATCGACGAGGCGATGATGCGCGAGGTCGCGGAGATCCGCAAGCGCGTGAACCCGCCCGAAGTGCTGTTGGTTGCCGACGCGATGACGGGCCAGGACGCCGTCAGGATCGCAGAGCAGTTCCAGGCGCAGGTGGGCATCACCGGCGTGGTGCTGACCAAGATGGACGGCGACGCGCGCGGCGGCGCGGCCCTGTCGCTGCGGTCCGTCACCGGCGTGCCGATCAAGTTCGTGGGTATCAGCGAGAAGCCAGACGGCCTCGAACAGTTCCACCCCGACCGCATCGCCACCCGCATTCTCGGCATGGGCGACGTGATGACGCTCATCGAGAAGGCGCAGCAGCAGACGACCGAGGAAGAGGCCACGCGCCTTGCGGGCAAGTTCAAGAAGGGCACCTTCGACCTGGAAGACTTCCTCGACCAGTTGCAGAAGGTGCGCCAGATGGGGCCGCTGGACCAACTGCTCGGCATGATCCCCGGCATGTCCCAGGCGATGAAGGGCCAGAACGTCAACCTGGAAGAGAAGCAGTTCAAGCGCGTCGAGGCGATCATTCAGTCGATGACGCCGCATGAGCGCCGCAACCCGGACATCATCGGCACCAGCCGCAAGCGCCGCATCTCGCGCGGCAGCGGCACGACGACGGCCGAAGTGAACAAACTGCTGAACCAGTTCCGCGAGATGCAGAAGATGATGAAGATGTTCTCGCGCGGCAAGATGCCGAAGGGGCTGGGGGCGCTGATGGGCGGGGGCGGCCGCCGCTGATCCCTGCCCTGGGGTGCACGTTGCCACGACTCCCGCGCGTGACGGCCAGACAGGGCGAACGTGCCATTTTCAGGGACGGTTGATACCGTGAGAAGCGTTCAAGAGGCCACCACCAGTACCGTCATGCAGCGAACGGGGATACGTGACCACCGCACTGCCCAGGACGCGGCTTCGCTGGAGGTATTCGCACTCGCTGTACACGACCAGTTGCTCCTCAATCGGCTGCTGGCGACCCTCCCGACGCAACGCGACATGACCGTGGAACCGCTCAGCGAGACGGTGGCAGAACTGAGGCATGCCGGCGACCACATCCTGTCAGCCGTGAAGCGGCTGACGGTGAAGTTCGATGACGCAGCGTGACGCCTGCGCGCTCGTGCGGCCAATGTGCCAGATAACACCTCCGCACGGCGCACGTTCGGCGCGCTGATATACTTTCCGTCACGCCTCGGGGCAGGGGCAGCAATACAACACGGGCACCGGTTCACGGGCACACGGCGCACACGGCGCACACGGCGCACACGGCGCAGGCTCACGCACGGAGCAGCAGGGGAGAGCATGGCTACCTTCAACATCTGGACTATCGGCTGCCAGATGAATACCGCGGACGCACGCAAGCTTTCTGAGGAGCTTGAAGACCAGGGCTTCCGCGAGACGGAGAAGGCCCGCTCTGCTGACCTTGTCGTGCTGTACTCCTGCATGGTTCGCCAGCACGCCGAGGACAAGGTCCGGAGTAAGCTCGGGGAGTTGCGGCTGCTCAAGAAGGAGAAGCCGTCTACGCGGATCGCCGTGGCCGGCTGCGTCGGGGACATCGACGCCTGGCAGAAGAAGTACCCGTTTGTGGACTTCTTCCTCGCGCCGGGCCAGGACATGAGCATCCGTGACAAACTGGCCGACCTCGTGGAGATCGACCAGTTCTACCGGATCGAGCCGCCGGACGCTGCCCGCCTGCCGCGCATCTCCGAAGGCATCACTATGCACCAGGGGTGCAACCGCAACTGCACCTTCTGCATCGTGCCGTCCACGCGCGGCCGGGAGCGTTCCCGCTCGCCCGAGGACATCCTGGCCGAAGTGCAGGCGCTGATTCAGCGTGGCACCCGCGAGGTCGTGCTCCTGAGCCAGATTGCCGAGCGGTACGGGCGCGACCTAAAGCCGCGCAAGTCGCTGGCGGACCTGCTCCAACTCCTAAACGACGAGGCTGAGGGGCTCCAGCGCATCCGATTCCTGACCTCGTACCCCGCTGACTTCCATTTCGCGATCATCGACGCCGTCGCCACGCTGCCGAAGGTAATGGAAGACATCAACTTGCCGCTTCAGTCCGGCGACGACGAGGTGCTGGGCCGGATGCGGCGCGGCTACACCTACGGCTCCTACCGCGACCTTGTGGCCCGGATGCGGGACCGCGTGCCGACCCTCAGCCTCGCCACCGACATCATCGTTGGGTTCCCCGGTGAGACGGAAGCGCAGTTTCAGAACACGCTCAAGGCGCTGGCTGACATCAGGTTCGACGTGGTGCACATCGCCGCCTATTCGACGCGCACCGGCACGCCAGCCGCCATCTACGAGGACCAGTTGCCGCTGGAAGAGAAGAAGAGGCGCGTGCATGAGGTCGAGGCGCTCCAGAAGGAGATTGCCACCGCCCGCAATGCGCCGTTGCTCGGGACCACCGCCGAGGTGCTCATCGAGGGACACTCGCGCGGGAAGTGGTACGGGCGCAACCGGAACAACAAGTTGGTACATATCGACTCAGACGCGAACCTTGCGGGCCAGTTGGTCGAGGCGCACATCACGCAGACCAGCCCCTGGTCGTTGCAGGGCGACCTGACGCGCATCATCCCGACCATGCCGCAGCCGGTCGTGTCCGAAACGGACACATGCGACGACGAGCCGTCACTGGCGGCGGTGGTCGCCGCGCCGGCGTCAGCCGCGCGCTCCGGTAGCTGGCTGACCCTGCCGATGGTCTAGCTCCTCCGGCAGGGGTACCGCCCCCTGCCGGGCACCTATTCGCTCGGCAGCAGCCCCAGGGTGCCGGGCAAGCCGCAGTCAGGCGCGGCGCAGGCGGGCCAGCAGCACCCGTCCGAGGAGCGGCCCGGCCACCGCCGCAAGCCCACGGTCGAACGCCGCACACCAGGGCTGCCCCGCGAGGCGCTCCAGCGGCGGGTAGGCGTTGACGTAGCGCAGGGCATCAAGCCGCAGACCGGCCGGCCCGAAGTGCCGCGCCAACCCGAACCGTCCGAAGTGGTACTGCGCCTGAGCCGGGTCGCGATACCGTTGGAACCAGCGCCACGTCGGGCGGGGGGCGGCCAGCCAACGGTAGAGGCTCGGGCTGACGAAATCGACGATGGCAACGCCACCGGGCCGCAAGACCCGGGCGACCTCGCGCTCGGCACCATCGTACGACGCGGCGCTGGCGTATCCGAAGCTGACCACGGCATCAAACGCAGCGTCAGGGAACGGCAATTCGTAGACGCTGGCCCGCGCCAGGGTGAGCCGGTCCGGCAGCCCTGTGCCGAGCCGCCCACGGAACTGCCTGAGCGCCGCCGCCGACAGGTCGAGCGCCACCATCTCCAGGCGCGGTTCGGCCAGCAGCAGCGGCGTCAGGTCGCCGTGACCGCAGCCGAGATCAAGCACCCGCAGGCGCGCGCCGGGTACGAGTCCAGCCAGTGACGGAGCCAGCAGCCGTAGCGCCTCGTCGGCGGTGCGGCGACAGGTGAGCGCCCGCCCCGTTGCCGCCAGCGGCCGGCGCCAGAAATCGTCCCACCAGGCTGCCGACTTGCGCCCGCCGGGCGGCGTGGACGCGGCGGACGGCGGCGGGTGGGTTGGAACTGTCGCCATCAGCCGTCCGCCTCGTCCGTGAGGATGATCGTGACCGAGCCGTCGTTGACCAACTCGACGGCCATGTGCGCGCCGAAACGGCCGGTCTCGACGGTCAGGCCGCGTTCACGAATCAAGTCAGCCATCTGTTCGACAAGCGGTCCGGCCACGGCCGGCGGCGCGGCACCCGTGAAGCCCGGTCGCCGCCCGCGCGACGTGTCGGCGTACAGCGTGTTCTACGCAAGTGAGCGCAATCCAGATCGAGCAGACACTCGACGTACCATCGTTTAGAGGTCCTCCACGATCACGAGTGATCTCCAATCTCCAGCCTGATTGAATACTTCGATAAGCTCGACAGCTTTGAAATCTTAGTGCGGCTCGGACAACCGTGCCAGTGCAACGGACGATAGAGTCCACGCAGGTGTGTAGAAGCCGGAGCCGTTGACAGCGACGTCCATTGGGTGGTTCTCATCGAATTGTCAGACCTGACGAGAGGAACCAGCCGATGGCCGACGAGATGAGATTGGCACTGGAGACGTTGCTGCGCAAGGCGGACGTCGAGCAAGACGTGGACTTCCTGCGCGAAGGAGCGCGAGTGTTCAGCGAGGTGCTGATGGAACTGGAGGTGACCCGGCACGTCGGGGCCGAGCGTCACGAGCGGACACCGGAGCGAACGGGGCAGCGTGTCCCGCTCCCGCGAGCGGGAGTGGGACACGCTGGTCGGGACGCCGGAACTGTGCGTGCCGCGCGTGCGGGATGGGAGCTACTTCCCGAGCCTGCTCGATTCGCGGAAGCGGGGCGAGCGGGCACTCGTGGCGGTGATGCAGGAGGCGTACGTTCAGGTCGTCTCGACCCGGCGGGTAGATGAGCTGGTGTAGGCGTTGGGGATCAGCGGGATCTCGAAGAGCCAGATCAGCCGACTGTGCCAGACGCTCGATCCAGAGGTCGAACGGTTCCGGATCCCGCCGTTGGTCGGGCCGTATCCGTATGTCTGGCTGGACGCGACCTACCTGAAGGTGCGCCAGGGCGGCCGGGTCGTCTCGATGGCGGTAGTGATCGCCCTGGCGGTCCGAGCGGCCGGCGAGCGGGAGGTGCGGGGCCTCGACGTGGGGTCGAGCGATGACGGGGCCTTCTGGCTCCAGTTCCTGCGCTCCCTAGCGCGACTTTGGCGTCGCCCCAAAAGTAACCCTGCTTTGGAATCTGCTCAATCCGGCAGGGTGGCGGGTCACGAGGAGTCGCGAAGATGCACATTGAGCGAGCGAAGAATGCGCGAATCTGACGAAATGGGACGTCCAGAGGGTCTGAACGGTCGGTAAAACGGGCAAACCTGACCCGCACCGGAAAGCTCTACCCTGCTGAATTGAGCAGATACCTTGATTACTTGAGACTAGCGGTGGAGGGTAGGCTGACGATGGCTCTGCCTGAGCCATCGTCAGCGCAGAGTGCCTGACCGCCGCTACGGCAAGATCACGTGCAGGTCGCCGAATTCGTGCCACAGCTAGCGCCCATTGATGGCGGCACGGTACGAGATCTCCAGTTGGCCGCGCCCGGCGATGGCCGTGAGCATGTCCAGGTGCGACGCTTCGGGTTCATGGAAGCCGGTTACCAGGCCGTCAATCACCCGCACGCCGCGCTCTGGTGTGATGACCAGATCGGTCCAGCCGCGCGTCGGGATGACCCGGCCCGTCACGTCGGTGACAGACTCCAGCGCCCGGACGACCGTCGTTCCGACCGCGACGACCCGCCCGCCGCCCTGCCGCGTGGCCTGCACCGCGTCGGCCGTAGCCGGTGAGATCGAGAACGGCTCGTCGTACGGACGTTCGTGCACCTCCAGGCTGGCGACACCGGTGTGCAGCGCTGGGCGGGCAACCTGACGGTGCGGTTCCATCGTTCGCGGACGGCGACGGGCGGCCAACCTGAGTGCGCGAGCCTTCGTGTGAGGCTCCAGCGCAGTGGCTCCTGCCGACACGGGCCGGCTGGCGGCTGGTACACGGTCACGGCGGGGCGTATCGACGCCGCAGTTGGACACCGAGAAGCCCCCCGCGGTGTCGTGGACTCGGGGGGCTTCGGCCGCGTCGGGCGCGACGATCAGGGGTAGCTGGCGGGCACTAGGAGGCTCGTGCCGCCGACTGCTCGGTGGCGGGCCGCACCTTCGGCGGGCGGCCACGGCGGGGGCGCAACTCTTCGGCGCTCAA